>CANPDB010000008.1 GCA_947572725.1 uncultured Clostridium sp.
TGATAGTATTGAGTAATTTACAAGCAGAAGAATATAAAAATTTTGAAGAAATAAAGAACATTAGAGAAGATGGAACAGAATATTGGAATGCAAGAGAACTAAGTGAAGTATTACAATATAAGAAATGGGAAAATTTTGCTAAAGTAATTGATAGATCAAAATTGGCATGTAGCAATAGTGGATTTGAAATTTTAGACCATTTTCCTGAGGTTAGGAAAATGGTTGAAATAGGCAGTAATACTGTAAGAGAATTACTAGATTATGAACTTTCTAGATATGCATGTTATCTAATTGTACAAAATGGAGATCCGAGAAAAGAGGTAATTGCTCTAGGGCAAACTTATTTTGCAATTCAAACTAGAAGACAAGAAGTTGCTGATTATTTTAATCAACTAGATGAAGATAACAAACGATTAGTGATTCGTGGAGACATAAAACAATGGAATCAAATGTTATTGGAAGCAGCCCATAGTGCAGGTGTAATAACAAACCAAGAATATGCAGAATTTCAAAATGCAGGATATATAGGATTATATGGTGGTCTAACTGTAGATGATATACATGAAAGAAAAAAGTTAAAAGATAATGAAAGAATATTAGATTTTATGGGAAGTACTGAATTAATTGCTAATCTATTTAGAATATCTCAAACAGAAGAAAAACTAAAAAAAGATAAAATACATAGTTGTAGCAAAGCAACTTCAACACATTATGAAGTTGGAACAAAGGTAAGAAAGGCAATAGAAGATATTGGAGGAACAATGCCAGAAGATTTACCAACACCAAAAAAGAGTATTAAACAAGTAGAAAGAGAACAATTACAAAGATTAAAAGATAAACAAACTAAATTAATGTTGGATGAATAATCAAATTCTAGGAGATTGAAATATTTTATTTGCGAAATATAGGAATTAATGATATTATGTATATATTATATTATTAATTAAGAAAGGCAAAATTAAATATGAAAGATTTAGTTTGGGTAGGAATACGAGAGTCGGAAGTAAAATATTCTAATTTTATAAATAATTCTATAAGCATATTTGGAAATAATGATAATTGTTTAGAAAATCAGATAAAAAAGAGAATTAACCATGATAACCGAAAAAATTTCACTCTTATAGATGATTTTTATAATAAAGAAATTATCAAACAAGTTCAGAAAAATCCAAATGTAAAATTTATGTATTATAGTCAAATATATAGTTATGATAATATGAAAAAGTTAGGATTATTAGACTATGTAATATGTTTAAACAATCAAGATTTAATTAGATTTATGAATAGTAAGTTTAAAACGAAGGAATATTTTAAAGATTGTATTCCTGTATTGGATTACTTTTTTATAAAAGGAAAAGATTTTGATTTTGAGAAAATAAAACAAAAATATGGGGATTATGAATTTGTTATCCAGACAGAAGAAGGTTCTGGTGGATTGAGCACAATTTTATTAAATAAAAATAATACAAATGATATTAAAATACATAGTAATCAAACATATATGGTTACAAGATATTGCGAGAATAGCATTTCCACTAACATAAATGTTTTAATTTCAGAAAATGATATAACATTATTACCACCTTCTATGCAAAATATAGAATTATCACATAATAGATTAATGTACAAAGGAAATGATTTTATTACATATAGAGAAATTGTTGATAATAAAATGGATGTTAAACTGAAAAACGATGCTTTTATAGTAGGAGAGTTAATCCAGAAAAAAGGATATAGAGGAATTTTAGGAATAGACAGTATTATATATAATGACGAAGTATATTTTATGGAGATTAATCCTAGATTTCAAAACTCTGCTACAATTTTAAATAAAGCATTACAAGAGAAAAATTTACCATCTTTACAAGAATTACAATATAATTGTTTTTATAATAAGCCTATAAAATTAGAACAGTTTGATGTTAATTATAGTAGTTATATCAACGAATATGGGGCATTAAATAAAAAATTAGAAGTAAAGCCAATAGAAATATTGGATAAATCAAATAAAAACATCGAATGCGAAGATTTTAGCTATCTATCTACGAATCTATATAATACAGAAACAGTAGAAACTAATAAAAATGAATAGACAATATAAAAAATATTGGAGAAATTTATAATGAAAACTAAACATATAGGAAATATAACTATTTCCTCAATTTTAAAAAATAATTTGTATTTAAACGGAATAATTGCATCAGACAAAGTATTTGATGTATTAAAAAGTTCACAATATTATGGATACAGGACAACTATGGGGATTTTTATGAAAATAGGTGGAACTTTATCTAAATCAGAATTTGAAAAACTTAAATTAAGTAATAGTAATAATACTCTATTATCTGAAATTCCAGAAAATCTGTCATATGAAGATTACCTAAAAGTTAGAGAGTATACAACAGTTAGTCTAAAAAAAATACCTTTTTTAGGTAAAAAAACTTTAAAAAATAAAACATATTTTATATTAGATGCTGATAAAAAAGGAAAATTACAAATTATAGGTCAATATGTTAATGAAAATAACATATATCCTATAAAAGTTGATGATTGTGGAGTTTTTAAACAAGATAATTATAAAGATGATGATGTTGTCTTGCAAGCAGGGGGAATTAGAGTAAGAAGTAGTATATGTGGATATAATTGTATAAGTGGATGTAAATTTTGTAATTTCGGTAAAGGAGCGGAGAATTATATTGCAAATACTCTAAATACTGAAAAAAAGGAATATATTACTAGTTTAATAAAGCAAGTAACTTTAAATTCAAATGTTCAAACATTATTTATTACAGGAGGAAATTCTAGTTTAGAAGATATGAATAAGTGGACTGAATTTGTACAAGAAAGTATAAACACATTTAAAAAATCTGTACCAGATGGCTCTGTGGATATAATGCTAACTCCAAGAGGATTTGATAAATATGTATATGATCATACAATTAGATATGAAGAATATAAAAAGTATTTAGAATATTTAAAATCTATTGGTGCTAATACAATTTCTCCTAATATGGAATTATGGGAACAAGAAGACTTAGACAAATTTTGTTCAGTTAGTAGAACAGGATTAAATGCTGGTGCAAATAAATCTGAAATAGGTCATAATGGATATATAGATTTTATTAAAGCAGGGATTGATGTATTTGGAAAGTATAATGTACGAACATCTTTAATTGTTGGCTTAAATTCTAAAGAAAATGTAAAAAAAGCAATTAAAGATTTAATACCATTAGGATGTTATGTGGTTATTTTACCATTTAAATCACCAAGTAAATATTTCAATCAATTAGAACCAAATGATTATGATTTAATAGAATTAAGTAATTATTTAAAATGTGAAACAGATAGAGTTTTAAGTTCACTTCCAGAAAATTTAATACATATTTATAGAGAAAGAATTAGTAATTCTCTAAATGCACATAATAGCCATAATACAGCAAATTTATGTTGTGGACAAAATCTGGATATCATTGAACAACAAGCTTTAATATTAGAAAAAGATAATCATATTGTTAGTATGATTGGTAATAATGATGAATAAGAACAAATCAAAAAGCCTTAAAATCAACATAATTTTAAGGCTTTGTATTATTTTAATCAACTAACATAGGACCTATCTCTGTAACTGTTCCAGCACCTAGTGTTATAATAATATCATTTTCTTCAATATGGTCTTTTATATATGATACACATTCTTCAAAATTTGGAATGTATTTAGCATCTTTTCCAAGTGATATAATTTTTTCTTCTAAATCTTTAGAAGTTATACCATAAGTATTTTTTTCTCTTGCTGCATAGATATCCAAAACTATTATATTATCAAAATTAAGTAATGCTTTTGCAAAGTCTTCTAAAAGGTTTTTTGTTCTACTATATGTATGAGGTTGGAATACTACCCAAGATTTATTATATTTTTTATTCATTAAAGATTTTGCTGTTGCAATAATTTCAGTAGGGTGGTGACCGTAGTCATCATATACACTAGCAAGGTTTTTTATTTTACCTTTAAATTCGAATCTTCTATGAGCACCTGTAAATTTTAGTAATGCAGATTTAATAGATTCTTTGTCTATTCCATATTCTGTACATAATGCAATACATGATAAGGCATTTAAAACATTGTGCATACCAGGTACTGATAATTTAATTCTATCAAAGAAATCATCATTATGATATACATCAAATTCAGCAAAACCATCATTATCAAATACAATATTAACAGCAAAAAAGTTAGTGTGTTTATTTGTTATACCATATGTAAGTACTTTTGCATCTGTATATTGAGGTAAATCTAAGCAGTTTTCATCATCTCCATTAACTACTAGTAAACCATTAGAAGGAAGAAGTTTTACATATTTTATAAATGCATTTTTTATATTTTCAAAAGTTTTAAAATAATCTAAGTGGTCATTGTCAATATTTAATATGATTTCTGCTTTAGGACTAAATTTTAAAAAGCTTTCTACATATTCACAAGCTTCTATAATAAAGTGGTCACTGTTACCAACTTTATAATTTCCATCTATTTGCTTTAAAAAAGCACCAACTTGAATACTTGGGTCTTTTAATGCTTCTACAAAACAAAGTGAAACCATAGAAGTAGTTGTTGTCTTTCCATGTGTACCAGAAATACATATAGTGTCAGTATAGCATCTTGTTAGTTCTCCTAAAAAGTCTGCTCTTTCTATTGTTGGAATGTTTAATCTTTTTGCTTCTGACATTTCAGGGTCTTCTTCTTTTATTGCAGCAGAATAAACTACAATGTCTGAATTAGCAACATCTTCTAAATTGTGACCTATTGTTACCTTAATTCCCATTGAATTTAATTTATCTGTGGTTTCAGATTTGGCCCAATCAGAACCAGTTACTATGAATCCCCAATTGCTTAGAATGGCAGCTATACCACTCATACTGACTCCACCAATTCCAATCATATGTACTTTTTTATATTTTTTTATATTATCTATATTTGGCATTTAAATAACACGCTCCTCTTTTAACAGTTTAGATTATATAATTTTATGTTTAAAATTTCAATAGTTTGTGATAAAGTTTTAAATATATTCGTTACAGTTGTTACAATGCACAGTTAATTTATATTTGCTAAAGATTTATAATATATTATTTTTTATCCATTCCCAACTGCTAACAGTTTGTAGATAAACTTCTGCGGTGCAGTTGCTCCTCAAATTTTATTTACAAACTGTAACTTGTTGGTCCCCACATTCATTCCTAAAAAATAATATATTATAAATCTTTAGCTAATTTACCATTTTAAATAAGACTGTGAACTGTAACATATACTCTATAATATAGTATAAAAAATAGAAATGTTACAATAATAATTAGAAAGGTTTATAAAAAATTTTATAAAATTTAATTTTTTTGTAAAAAAAAGAAGGAAAAACATTTTTTGTGAAGAATAATATAATTGTACATAAGATTAAACTAATATGTACAAAATAATATTAAAAACTTAAGGAAGGCGGGGTGCACCACAATGAAAATTACAGATGTACGTTTAAGAAAAGTAAATTCAGAGAACAGAATGAAAGCTGTTGCTTCTGTAACATTCGATAACGAATTCGCAGTTCACGATATTAAAGTTATCGAAAGCCAAAACGGATTGTTTATAGCTATGCCTAGCAGAAAAACTCCAAACGGAGAATTCAGAGATATAGCTCATCCAATCAATGCTGAAACTAGAGAAAAAATTCAAAAAGCTATCTTAGAAGCTTATGAAGCTCCTGAAGAAGCTTCCGAAACAGAAGAATCAGCAGAATAATTATAAATGTAATTAGAAAAGAAATTCTACAATATTTCGTAGGATTTCTTTTTTGCTTAAAATTTTAAATTATTGTCGGATTTCACTTGAAAAAAAGCCAAAAACAATGTAAAATAATTAGCAGGAAAGAACAATAGTAGCATAATTTAAAAATTTCTAACATTTTATAGTATTTTATGCTATGTTCATCCACAAAAATTTTTACATAAGCTATCTGTATGGCTCATACTTTGCCTGCAGCTAACTTAAAAGGGAGAAAAAATGTATTTAATTATAGGGCTAGGAAACCCAGAAGAAGACTATAGCAAAACAAGGCACAATATGGGTTTTAATTCAGTCAATAAATTAGCTGAAGAATATAAAATTGAAATAAACAAAAAGAAATTTAAAGGATTATATGGAATAGGTGAAATAGAGGGAGAAAAAGTAACAATACTAAAACCACAAACATATATGAATCTAAGTGGAGAATCAATAAGAGAAATAATAGACTTTTATAAAATAGATACAAAAGATATAGTTGTAGTTTATGATGATATAGACATAGAACCAGGAATTATTAAAATAAGAAAAAAAGGTGGACCAGGAACTCATAATGGAATGAAATCTGTAATACAACATCTAAATACACAAGAATTTGCACGAATTAGAGTAGGAATTGGAACACCAGAAAATAAGCAAGATTTAATAAATTATGTATTAGGTGCAATACCAAAAGAAGAAGCAGAAAAATTAGATAAAGGAACAACATTAGCAAAAGAAGCTTTAATTGAACTAATAAAAAATGGTGTAGATAAAGCTATGAACAAATTTAATTAATATTAAAGGAAGGTAAAAATGACAGAACTATTAATACAAACAAATAAAGAACAAAGAAAAATAGCATTAGTAGAAAATGCAAAACTATTAGAATATTATGAAGAAAATGACACAATACAAAGAAAAGAAGGAAACATTTATATAGGGATAATAAAAGACATTATAAAAGGGATGCAATCTGCATTTGTAGATATTGGAACTGAAAAAAATAGTTTTATTCATCTAAAAGATATATTACCCAAAATAGATGAAAAAACAGAAAAATATGATGAAACAATAGATATTTCAGATGTTGCAAAAGCAGGACAAAAAATATTAGTACAAGTAAAAAAAGATAGTAATGAAAAAAAAGGAGCAAGAGTATCAACACATATTAACTTACCAAGCAAATACCTTGTTCTATTACCAAATACTAATATTATAACGATTTCCCAAAAAATTGCAGATAAAAAGGAACAAGAAAGATTAGTTAAATTAGTAAAAGAAAATTTAACTGAAGGAAATGGAGCAATTATTAGAACATCAGCAGAAGGAAAACAACAAGAAATCATAGAAGATATTAAGAATGTAGAAAAAAAGTGGAATAGCATTATCCAAACAAGTGTTAAACCTAATTCCAATAAAGCAAAATTATTATATAAAAGTGAAGATATTGTAGAAAAAATGTTAATTGATTTAACAGATAAATCTATAGAAAAGATAATAGTAAATAACAAGGAAGAATTTCAAAAACTAACAAAATTAAAAGAAGAAAACAATGAATATAAGAATATTGAAATAGAATTAAGTAATAATCAAAATATATTAGAAATTTATGAGATAGAAAAACAAATAGAAAAATTAGAAAACAGAAAAATATGGCTTAAATGTGGAGGTTTTATAACAATTGATAAAACAGAAGCACTGACTGCTATTGACGTAAATACAGGAAAATACACAGGAAAGCAGAACCTAGAACAAACTGTATTTAAAGTAAATAAAGAAGCTACTATCGAAATAGCAAAACAATTGAGATTAAGAGATATCGGCGGAATTATAATTATAGATTATATTGATATGAAAGAACAAGAAAACAAAGATGAAATAGAGAAAATCTTAAAAGAAGAATTAAAAAAAGATAGAACTAAAACACAAGTAGAAGGCTTTACAAAATTAGATTTAATGGAATTAACAAGAAAACATATATGTAGTCATAAAGACTAGAGGTTACGATTTAGATTAGATGATTTTAAATTTGATTTGTAACAACTAGAAAGAAAATTCGTAATCGATAATTAAGTAAAACAGTAACTATTGTAGTAATAGAAAGGAATAAAATGAACGTAGGATTTGTATCACTTGGTTGTAGCAAAAATTTAATAGACACAGAAATAACCATAGGTGTTTTTAAACAAAATAATTATAAAATTGTAAATAATGAAAAAGAAGCAGATATTATTGTTATTAATACCTGTGGATTTATTGATTCTGCTAAAGAAGAAGCAATTAATACGATATTAGAAATGGCTGAATATAAAAATCAAAGATGCAAATATTTAATAGTTATAGGTTGCTTAGTACAAAGATATTATGATGAACTTATTAAATTATTACCAGAAGTAGATTTATTTATAAAAATTGATGAGTATGACAAGCTATGGGAAAAGATTGAAGATTTAGTAAAAAGAGATATTGTTCAAAAAGCAAAAAATAAAACAAGTAAAAGAATATCTGAAGTTTCTAAAATGCCAATGTTTTTGCAACAACAATTTTTAAATAGAACAGTAACAACTGGGAAAAATTTTGCTTATTTAAAAATAGGTGAAGGTTGTAGCAATAAATGTACATATTGTGCAATTCCATATATTAGAGGTCCATTTATTAGCAGACCAAAAGAAGAGATTATAGAAGAAGCAGAACAACTTGCAAAAAAAGGAATAAAAGAATTAATAATTATAGCACAAGATACCACAAAATATGGTATAGATATTTATGGAGAAAGCAAGTTAGCAGAACTACTACAAGAAATAAGTAATATAAAAGAAATAAAATGGATTAGATTTTTATATTCTTATCCAGAAGGAATTACAGAAGAATTAATACAAGTAGTAAAAAGCAATCTTAAAATAGCTAAATATTTTGATATACCAATTCAACACATATCTAACACTATATTAAAAAAGATGAACAGAAGAACATCAAAAGAGCAAATAGAAAAATTAATATGCAAAATAAGAAGTGAAATTCCAGATGTAACTTTAAGAACTAGTCTAATTGTAGGTTTTCCGGGGGAAACTAAAAAAGACTTTGAAGAATTATTAGAATTTGTAAAAAAAGCAAAATTTGATAAATTAGGAGTTTTTGAATATTCAAAAGAAGATGGAACACCAGCAGCAAAGCTTCCTGAACAAATTCATGGAAACACGAAAAAAGCAAGATATCGCAAAATTATGATGGAACAACAAATTATTTCAAATAATGTATTAAAAAATAAAATAGGAAAGACATATAAAGTATTAATAGAGGATATGTCTTTTGATAAAAAATATTTTATAGGGAGAACTATGCAAGATGTACCAGATATCGATGGATTAGTATATTTGGCAAATGATAAGCAGTTATCCCAAGAAGATTTGTTGAATTCGTTTCAAAAATGTGAAATAATAGATGTAAGAAATTACGATTTAATAGCCAAAATTTATTAATAAGAGTGTATTCAATTTCTAGTACGAAGAAAGGAAAAAATAAATATGGATATATTATTAGATAATGGAAAAAGTATTAAAATATTAGTAGTAAAAAGAGGAGAAACATATGAATATTATGCAAATAATATAAAAATAGGTGTGTACTCTCCAAAATCTATGAATGAAAATATATTAATATTACAAAGAGATATGCAAGAGGAACTGATGACACAAATAAAAGATGGTATAGATTCTATTGGGAGAGAGCAAATAATACAAGAATGGGAAAAAAACAAGAGTATATTAATATATGCACAAAAAATGGGTATAAAAGATGTTAGAGATATTACAACAGTTAAGTTAGAAGATTTTCTAAAAGATGAAGAACTTGAAGAACAAGAGGAAAAAGAAGAACAAGGAATTGAAGGACAAGAAGAAATAGAAGATGAAGAAGAACTAAAAAAATTAGAAGAGATGGAAGAATCAGATGAATTAGAGCAACCAAAAGATGAGGAAGATAAAGAAAAGAAAATAGAAAAAACAAAAGCTAGTTCTGTAGGTATAAAACAAAAAATCAGCCTATCAGAAAGAGCAGATAATGTACATGATTTTAGAAGATGGCTAGGTGGAAAAATACCACAAGAATGTACAGACATAGTAGTTATTGAATCATCTCAAATGGGAATAATGAAAGACGAAAATGGAGATAGTTATAAAAGGAATTCAACAAGATATTCATTAGCAGTTATAGATAAACAAGGAAATATAGAGCCTTTACAAAAATATATACCAAATTTAAGGCAAAGAGATGCAGCAGGAAGTAATCCAACTGAACAAAAATATCAAGTAGATAAAGATGGAAATCTAGAAGAAGATGCAGTTTTAAGTGAATGGGCAATAGGAAGAAGAATTCTACAAATTGACAATAAAGAAATGGGACGAGTACAACTAAACATTGGGCAAGAAGAACATGGTGGAACTGGTACAATGGGAGTACAAATGAGAGATAGTAATTCTACTTATGCAACTTCAATAGGAATAAGAAGTGTAATGGGTGCATATGAATCAAATGGACAATATGTAGTGAATGAGAACCTAAAAGAAGCTGAACAACATAGGAAGCAAAATCCAGATTGTGAAGAAATGACATATGAAGATATAGATGGAGATTTAAACACAAAATCTCATAATCATATGGAAGACATAGATTTTAACAAATTAGCAATAAAATGGGGATTTTATAAAAATGATGATCATCATAGCCCTGATGCAGAAAAAGCAAAAGAGTTACTAGAAAAAGAAATGAAAAAGTCACCTGATAAAAGTCAAGAAGATGTAATAGATGACATTACAGATGACCTAGAAGAAGATTTTGGAGGACCAGGAAGAATAGCTTAAATAGGCTCAACATGGACAATAGTTTTATAAATTTTGTCTAACTTGCTAATATCTTTTTCTAAATTGTCAGCCAGTTTATGGCTTTCAAATGTAGACATATTACCATCTAAACAAATAGTTAAAAATGCTAAATATTTATCACCAACAGGAGTAGAGACAAGGTCTTCTACTTCTTTTATTTCTTTATAACTATGAACAATATCTAAAATTAATGCTTTAGTTTTATCATCTACGCTAATATCCATTAAGATATTATAACTTTCAATAAAAATAGTAACACCAGTATAACAAATCCAAATAGATATACCAATACCTACAACACTATCAAACCAATATATATTAGCAAAAGTAAGTAAAATAGAAATTAGAGTAAAGGAAGTTACAACACAATCATTTCTGTGATCTTTCATATTGGCTTCAAGCAAAATATTATTGTATTTTTTAAAAGCACTTTTTGTATATAAATATAATGCAAATTTAGTTATAATTGTTATTATACAAACAACAACTAAGAACCAAGAAAATTGGAGTTTACTTCCTAAAACTAGCGTCATAATTGAATCATATAATAGTTTAGCAGATATTATTATCATAGATATACTAATAAACATTGAGAATATATATTCTGCTTTACCATGTCCAAAGTTATGATCTTCGTCATTTGGTGCACTTGCTATTTTATTTCCAATAAAGGTCATTAATGAGGCAAAGATATCTCCTGCACTGTTTACACTGTCTGCAATCATTGCTTGACTTTTGCTTATAAATCCTACAATTGCCTTTAAAATTAATAAAAAGATGTTGCCTATAATCCCATAGATACCAGCTTTTTTTGTTGTTTTAAATTTTTCGTTCATTTCAAAGTCTCCTTTATTTATTCTTATGATTATAACATAAAAAATATAAATAGAAAATAAAAATATGGCAATTGCTTAAAATTTAATTATTACAGTTTATATATATGTAATTTTAATAGCGCGAAGAGGATAGTATTTATATATTTTGAAGTGAGCTTGTGGGGACCGTCCAAAAATTCTTAAAATTTATGTAATAAATTTTAATAGAATTTTTAGGATGGGGATAACGAAAAAATATATAAATACTATCCTCTGGGAGCGAGTAGTTTTAAATATAAAAACTGTAATAATTAAATTTCAAGCAATTGCGGTAAAAAAATTTGCTAAAAAATGTCATATATGTTATAATAAATGAGTACGAAGGTAAAATGAAGAGGTGAAAATAATGACAGTATTCACGATTATATACATATTAGTTTTTGTAATATTTGCATTAATTGCATATGCAGTTTTACAAATAAAAATGTTTGGAATGAAGGTAAAAGACTTTTGGTCATTTATAGATGCAAACCAAATGTTGGATAAACTATATAAATTTGCTAAACAATATGAAAATATGTCGCCACAGGAACAAATCATATATTTGGCTGAAGCGGAAAAAATATTTAATGCATTTGACAAAGTGCCAGATACTTTATGGGAAGAAGAGTACGATAAATATAAAGAAGTATTAAAAAAATATAAAGATATAAAAATGTTGAGATGGGCAGAAACAGATAAATCAAAATAAAATATGTTATCAATTACAGGAGATAATAAAAAATATTATTATCTTCTGTTTTTTGTATAAATATTAACCATATTAATAGAAAAGTTCTGTATTAGAGAATGAATAAAGATTTAAGAATTAAGAAACATAAAAAAACTTATTAATATTGTTTGAAATTTTTTTATATGTTAAAATAAATTAAAAAAGGGGAGAAATATATTATGGCTTTTATGGGAAGAGGAAGAATGCCATCAATAGGAGATGACAATAATAGTGGCATGAACGACATGAGAACACATTATTATAGGGGATATGGATATTATAATAGATTTTATTATTATATCCCAATGGATAATACATATGTAATAATGCAAATGATAGTAACTTTTATTATTTTAATAGTTGGAATAATTACATTTTTAGCTACATATGAATCTTCAATTGTTGATCCAATAGAAAATATAAAGGAAATGTTTATAAATACTCATTTAATAATAATAGGTATATTATTAGCAATAACTATAATAATCAATTTTTTCTCAAAAAATAAAGAAGCACTTATAAAAAAACTAATAATTATTTTTGTTATTTCTATAATGACTATGTTAGTATTTTTTGTAATAAAATTACATTTAGATACAACATATAATAAAGAAAAATTTGAACAATTCTATGCAGAACAAAATACTACCGAATCTTCTAATGCAAAAACAAAAATAGATATAGGAATAACTGGAATGAGTTTAAAAACAGAAAAACAATATTATATTGATGAATGTATGAAATTATATAATATATTCAAAACTAAAACTTATGGAACACTAGGACTTCATGTATTACTTAATATATTAATTATTTATCAAATATTAAGAATATCAAAAATTCAAGGAAAAAAAGAGCAGATGAATAAAGATGATTTAATATTATTTGACAAAGAAGAAAATATCAAATTTTAATTAAAAAATAAAAGAAATATTTATGGAGGATTTTACAAATGACAGACAAGGAAAAAGAATTTATAAAAAAAATTAATGTAGATAAAGCAAAGAATAAAGCTAGTGCATCAATGTTATTAATAATTATAAGTTTATTAACTTATGTTATACCTCTTATATATGGAGAGTTTGATTTCGGTATAATTTTCGAAATTGTTTCATTAGTTTTTTTAGTAATGGCAAAAAGTTATATGACAAAATATGATGAGATTAAAGCAAAAAGGTATATTATTTGTTCAATGATAGCAATAGGCTGGATTTTGATATATGATATTATACTTTTATGTGCTACTATGGAAGATATAGTAGATTTGGCGTTTCTAGGGTATGATTACTTCTTTGGAGAAGGGGTTACAATATTGTATTTAAGTACACTGTTTGCAATTAATAGAGATTTATCTAAAGCTGATAATCCAGAGAGGTATAAAGAAAGTACAGATTGGTTTTACGAAAAATATGAAGAAAAAGAGGATGGAGAAAATAAAAATGTTTGAAGATAAGGTTGCCATTTAAACCCGGAACCAATGGCAACCTTAAGAATTTTTATTTTTACCGTGAGCCCATATTCATATTATTTCCATATCGTTTTACTTTTTGAGTTGTTGTTTTTTCAAATTCTTTATCACGAATTGCAAATGCCTTAATATGTTTGTAGTTTGGCAATTTCTTGTTTACATTGCTTACTGCATCTGAAATTATTTTCCAAATTTCTTCTTTAGTTGGAACGCTTCCTTTTAAATATTCTGTTATTGCTTCTATGTTAGGGTAAATTTGTGCATTTATATATGTTTCATCATCATTCTCTTTTTGAATTCCTAATACTAAAGATTCAGAAATTAAAGGATTGTCGTTTAAATAATATTCTACTTCTTCTGGGTAAATATTTTTTCCATTTTTTGTAACAATAACACTCTTACATCTTCCAGTAATATATAAGTAACCATTTTCATCGATTTTTCCTAAATCACCTGTATGAAACCAGCCATTTTTTAAGGCTTTTTTTGTTTCTTCTTCATTATTGTAATAACCTAGCATAACATTTGGACCTTTTACTATAATTTCACCAATTCCTTCTTCATTTGGGTTATCTATTTTATATTCTACATTTGGAATAGGTAAACCTGCTGAATCATCTTTCTGGAAAAAGTCTGTATTGCCAGCGACTAACGGAGAACATTCTGTTAAACCATATCCTTGAAGGGTATTTAATTTTAAGTCTCTAAAATCAGCAACTATATTTGGATTTGCTGCAGCAGCTCCAACAATAAATACACGAAGTCTACCACCAAGAGTATTTTTTACTTTATTTTTTACAATCTTTTTCATAAAGAAAGGTAACTGTGAAAAAGGATTTTCATTTTCTTTTACATATTTTTGTGGTAAAGATTTATTCATATTTTTGATAATGTTTTTATGCAAATTTTCTAATAAAAGTGGAACACATAAGATAACAGATGGGTGGTATTCAGCCATATTTTTAGCAATGTATCTTAAACCTTCACAATGAGCAATACTTGCACCACTATATATAGGAAGTAAAAATCCTAAAGTACATTCATAGGTATGATGCAAAGGCAAAATAGAAAAGAACAAATCACTTCTTTTTACTTTTACAATTCCATAAGTAGATAATATATTAGAGCAAATGTTTCTTTGTGATAAACAAACACCTTTTGCATTTCCAGTTGTTCCAGAAGTAAATAACAAAATACGTAATTCATCAGGATTTATCTCTATTTTATCAAAATCGTTAAAACCATTATTATATAATTCTTTTCCTTGTTCTTTTACAACAGAAAAACTAAATTCATCATTTTTATTATCAAAATAAATAAAAGAAGTAGCTTTATTTTTTAACTTTTCTTGCTTTTTTAAAACATCACTTAAATTTTTATCATCGCCTAAAATACATACAGCTTCAGAAACATTCATAAAATTAATAACATCATCTGTATGCAATTCTTTGTCAATAGGAACAACAATTCCTACAATACTTGCAGCTAAATAAGATATACACCAATCATAGCTATTTTTCCCAATAACAGCTATTTTCTTATTTAAAAATCCTTTTTTAATTAAGCTTGTCCCAAGAAAAACTATATCATTTTTAAATTCTTCATAAGTAATAGTAATAATATTACCATTAGGGTCTTTTAACTTAAAAGCGGTTCTAGAACGATATATATCTGCTGAACGATATAATAATTCTTTGAAATTAGTGACTTCTTCTGTTTTATGATACTTTTTTTGTAATTGCTCAGCAACATTCAAATTTTTATTCATTAAAAACATTCCTTTCTTTTTAATTGTATATAATGAATATTATCTATATTAAAGTATTTAGTTCATACAGTTAAAACAAAATAATTTAAATAGCGCGAAGGAGTTTATATATTCAATTTTTTTAGGAGGATACGAGTAGGAATTACTTGGGGGAGCCTAAAAAAATTAATATATACACTCCTGGGAGCGAGTAGAGAATTTTAATAATGAACTGTAACTTTTATTTAAAGTATTAGTATTGATAAAATTTCAAATTAGTATCCTTTTTTAATAATATATTACCATCATAAATTGTTTTATTAGAATCTTCTAAAGGAATATCAATAAAAACAGTACATTTAAAGTTTTTATCTAAATTATTTGTAACAAAAATATCAAATGACAAACTACAAGAAATATCATTTAATAAAATATTACATTTTTTTAATAAAGAACCATCATAAGTAATTGGAGTAGAAGTATCTGTTAAAGTATAGTCGGATTTTATATTATGATTAATATAACTAAGTGTTATTGGATTTGCTAAATTGTTGTATAAAGTTGGTGTGTTAAGATTAGCTTCATTTTCAGAAGTAATATTAAATTCTAATTTATCTGTAATAATATTTTCATCAGTAATATCACTTTTTGAAAAATCGTTTATACTTTTAAAATATAGTTTTGGTTCACCAAGTGTTGGTTTTGTGGTATAGTTTATATTTTCAATTGATACTTTTTTAAAGGTGTTTTCTAAATTTTTTTCTTCTAATGGCGTGCTTATAAATAAGGCAATATCTGTGTATTGATATAAATTTTCTATTGTGTAATTATTTGCAGATATATTTTTATTTTTTGCATCACTACTACTAAATAACATGATTTTTTTTATTTCGAAAATTGTTGTTTGATTTTTGTCTGCAAATGGTAATATGCTTTTTTCAAATTCGTTTTTTAATATATATTTTTTGCTTACTATATATGTAAGGCAAAATACTATTAAAAGTAAAAGTATTGTTATTATTGTTAATATTGTTTTTTTTCTGTTCATAATTTCCTCCTGTTTATGTGTATTATAATATTATAAATTTCTAGTAAAATCAAGTATGAGATTTTCTATATACAAGATAGTTATGTTATAAAATATAAATTTGAATTCTCGGCTGCCCTACAAATATTAATAAATTCTAATAAAATAAAATGAGCCTCTTTCATGTTCAAGCCAGTATTCTATCTTTTGAATAAATAATGTGTGTGACTAGAGTAAACATAGAAATTCTTAAATTATTTTATGGAAAGAGTTCATCTATTGATGGAAGGGTGCCATAAAATAATTTTAGAATTTCTTAGTTTATGTAGGGAACCACAGAATTTATGAAAAAATAGAATACTGGCTTGCCCTGAACATCCCTCATTTTATTCTATAAGAATTTTTAAATATTTTTCAGTTGCATTCGAATTTTAATTTATATTTTATAAAATAACTATTTTAAATATTTAACAATTTCTATATTTGTTTACATTTCCATATTTTAAAATTGACAAAAAAATACTTAAAAGGTAAAATGATTGTAGGTGATGATATGAAAACAAAAGAAAAGGCAAAAAAAAGCATAAAAACTAAACTAAAAAGAATTACATTTTTTTTAGCTTTTACTATTAGTTTATTATGCATAGTCATTTTTTATGACAAATACTTCATAAAAAATAAAGTATATGCAAAAGAAGTAGGAAGTAGTACAGAAAATGTAAAAATAAGTAATGCAAGTTCAATAGACGTAGAAAAAATATTAGAAAATACAGAAGCACAAAAAAATAAAGAAGAATATTCAGTAGAAGAAGTAGAATTAGAATATATAACAAAATATAGAAATAATCCAAACTTACCCAAGAATACAATTCAAGTTGTACAAGAAGGAAGGGAAGGAAAACAACAAATTACTACAAAAAAAGAATATGAAAATGAAGAATTAATAAAAGAAGAGCAAGTATCAATAAAAATAACAAAAGCAGCAGTTGACAAAATTGTAGAGATTGGTACAGGAAGTGGTACAAATCAATATAAAGTAAAAACAGGAGATTATATATATGTTACCTCAGACAGATTATCTGTAATGAGTGAACCAAATGAAGAATCTCAAAAAGTAGCAACTTTAGAAAATGGGGAAAAGTTAAAGGTGCTACAAGTTGTAAATGAATGGTATGAAATTACAAGTGGAAGTATTACAGGATATGTTAAATCAGAAGCTACAACACCAATAAATAAAGAAATTGAAAATGAGAAAAACAAATCAAATAATGCAAAGACAAAATCAGAGTTGATTTCTAAAGTGAATTTCAATATGGAACTTAATAAACCAAGTGGACTTACTTTAGAACAATTTAAAAAAGTATTATCAGATGAGAAAGACATAAATAAAATATTTATAAATAATGCAGAGTATTTCTATTATATAGAAAAACAATACAATATAAATGGAATATTTATTGCAGCAATAGGAATACATGAAAGTGCTTGGGGAACTTCTAAATTAGCAAAAGAAAAGAATAATCTATTTGGTTATGGAGCATATGATTCTAATCCATATAATGGAGCATATCAATTTTCTAATTATTCTGAAAGTATAGATTTATTAGCTAGAGTATTAGTTAAATATTATCTTAATCCAAAAGGAACTAATATTTATGGAGGAGAAAAAGCAGTAGGTACATATTATAATGGAGCAACTATAAGTGGAGTAAATACAAAATACGCCTCTGATAAACAATGGTGTAATAAGGTTTATCAGTATATGAAATATTTATACAACAAATTATAAAAAAATCTTGCTATTTTTTATAATTTGTTATATGATATAGAAGTATAATCATAAATTAGGAAAAATTTACCATAATGAGAGTCAAGAAAGGGGCACAATTTAATGAAAAAATTGGTAACAATTATTGTTATAATAGTAGCAATAATCGGAATATTTTTATGTACAAATAAAGTATATGCCGAAGAACAAGCAATTGATGAACGAACAGAAAGTAAAATCGTCGAAATAAAAGATAATGCAGCTCATTCTTTAGAAGATTATAAAATAAAATATGGCTCAGAAGTATATGGAACAGTTGCATACATTTTAAATATAGTTAGAATATATAGTATTCCATTATGTTTTTTAGGAATCGCATTTGGAGCAATTCACCGCTACATTTTAGGTATCAGAAAACTAGATACTTTAGAACAAGGTATGGGGTTAATTGTAACTTTTGTAACATTATTAATAATATGCCAAATATTACCACTAGCATTTGCAGTGTTCGTAAAATTTGGAAGGGGGTAACAAATGAAAGTTCTATTTGCTGTAAGTAATGAAGAGATTTCAGAATCAATCGTAAAAAAATATCAAAAGGAGTATAAAGAAATAATTTCATACAAAAATGTTTATTACTTTAATGCAATATTGAAAGAATTACAAAAAGATAAAACATACGATAGAGTAGTAATAAGTGAAGATTTGGAAACATTTACTAGTACACAATATGACCAAATCGACAAATTTATTTTTGAAAAATTAGATAGTATAAGTGATGAAGCATCAAATACTAGAGGAAATGACATACCAATCATATTAATTTGTTCAGATAGAAGAACAAAATCAGAGCCAATACTAGTAAAACTATTTGGAATTGGTGTTTATGATGCTATCATAGGAAAAGATAGAAGTATCGATGAAGTATGTAAATTAATAAACAAACCACGTTCAAAGAAAGAAGCAAAAATTTACTATAAAATAGATTCAGAAGATGTAGGGTATCAATCAGAAAACGAAAACGATGTAAGCGAAATGGAAATACAAAACATTGTAGCACATTATGCTAGATTAGGAAAAAATGAAGACAAATATATTGATAGCTTTAATAATATTGCCGCACAATACAATGATACTCAATTAAGAATAATCACAAAATTCTTACCACTAAATGTAAGAGCAGTATTAGAAGAAAAATCATCAAAATATCAACAAGTAATGTCATTTAATAACAGTGTATCAGATAATTTAAGATATGATAAAAAGAAAGAAGAACAAACAGGACCAAGTGAAAAATTATTAACACAAGGAACAAAGGAAAGAACTATAACAGAGCCAATTGTAATACCTTCTTCAGTTAACATGAAAGAAGGCAGAAAATTATCAAGAATAAGGACATCTGTTTCAAAAATGAATGGAGATGGAGCTCAAAATAATGTTCCAAATTATACACCACAAAATAATATAAAAAACAATACTCCACAAAGCTCTACACCAATACAAGAACAACAAGATATATTACCAGGATTTGAAGAATTTACTAATGTCCAAGAAAATGTTGCAAATGTTGCACAACAAAGTAGCATACAACCTAATAATGCACAAGAAGGTGTTGTACAACAAAGCAGCGTACAGCAAAATAGTGCACAAGAAAGCGTTGCACAACCAAGCAGTGTACAACAAAATAGTATACAAGAAAGTGTCACACAACAAAGTAATATACAACCAAACAATACACAAGAAAATGCTACTCAAGAAGAACCAGTAGTTCCTGTAAAAAGGGGAAGAGGAAGACCAAGAAAAAATCCTTTACCAGACGAAAATGCAGAACCAAAAGTTAAAAGAAAAAGAGGAAGACCAAGAAAAAATCCTTTACCAGAAGAGCAAGAAACTCAAAATGCAGAACCAGCTGAAACAATTTTACCAGGTTTAAACCAAGGAAATAATAATGCACAACAAAATGACCCATTTGGAGATATACTACCAGGACTAGAAACGAATAATCAAGAAGAAAATAAAGAAGATATATTCTTACCAGGATTCGGAGAAGAAACAACAGATAATTTATCAAATATAGAAGAGCCAGAAGATACATTTTTACCTGGATTTGAAGATGTAGAAGAGGAAGATTCTACAAATAGCAATTTATTTGAAGGAGAACTAACAAGTAGTGATTTAGCTCAAGCTCCACAAGTAGATACTAGTAATACAGCATATAATCAAGATTATTATAATTATAATAATAGTTATAATAGTGGATATAATAGTGATAATTATCAATCAAATGACAATAAACCAAGTAGTATTGAATATCAAAATACAATAGACTTATCAAGTTTATTAACAGTTGATAAAAGAATAGCAGCATTTGTTGGGACAAGCAAAAATGGAACATCATTTATCCTAAACAATGTAGCAGAATATATGTCAACTGTAATGGGAGTAAAAACAGCCATTTTAGACACAACAAAAAATAGAAACTCTTACTACATTTATACAAAAAACGAGGAACAACTAAGAAACATAGCAGCACATAGTATAGAAGGACTAACACAAGGAATAGCACAAGGAATCAACGTAAACAAAAACTTAACAGTATACACAGCATTGCCAGATGAAGATGAATCAATATATCAAGTAGATGAAATATTAGAAACTTTACTAAAAAATTACTCTGTAATATTAATTGACACAGATTTTGAAACATCAATTGGATATTTCAAACAAGCACAAGAAATATATTTAGTACAATCTTTAGATATATTAACAATACAACCATTAACAGCATTTTTAAGAGAATTGAAAGCAAAAAATGCATTAGATGAGCAAAAATTGAGAATTATATTAAATAAAGTTGTAAAAATAAAAGGAATTACAGAAAAAACAATAATAGGTGGAATGGCATATTACAATGATCCAGCAATGTCATTTATGACAGAACTATTTGATAGAAATTCAATAAAATACATTTCAGTACCTTTTGAAGAAGCAACATATACAAGATATTTACAAGGTGTAATTGAATGTGAGATTAATTTAAAAGGATATTCTAAAAACTTTATAGAAACACTAAAAGGAATAGCAACAACAGTATATTCAGTAAAGTCAGGTAATAATGCACAATCAGGTGGGAACTTTTCATCAAATATGAATAATACATTAGAACAAATGAGAAGAAAATATTAAACTACAATAAAGAGGGGGAAAAAAAGTGATAATAGCAGTTGTTATAATATTAGTCGCAATTGTATTAGGACTAATAATATATAATGTATCAATCCATAAAAAAATACAAAAATTTAAAAATATGAACCAAAGAATTACCAATCTATATGTAGTGCAAGATTTTATGAATGCAATAGGAGAAACAACAACAGTAGAAGAAAAAATTAATAAAATCAATGATATTTTAATTGAAAGATATGAAATTAAATACTCAACAATAGTAGTATTTAATGGAGCAGAATATCAAATAAAAGCATCAAATGTAGACAAAAAGCATTGGGATTCTTTAAAAGCATTACACACAGTGGATATGTTTAAAGATAGTATTGAATCTGCAACACCTAAATATGTTACAGTAAACAATGAAGGTGAAAGATTACCATATCAACAAATGGAATTTGGAAGAGCTAAATCAGCAATCTTCTTCCCTCTATATATAGACAATGTATATATCGGATATTGGATTATGGAAAGTGGTACACCACATGACTTTGATAATGTTGATACTACAGTGCTAGAAGTAATAAAAGACAATATTGTTTCTGTACTAAAAACAGTAGTACATCAAAAAACATTGGAATCAATTGTAAGAAAAGATTTATTTACAGGATTATATTCAGAAGAATATTTATATGGAGAAGGAAAGAAAAAAGTAGATCAATACACAATGTCTACTATATGTATGTTTAATATTGTAAACATAAAGGAAATTAACACAAATTATTGTAGAGAACTAGGAAATAAAGTAATTACCAAAGTTAGCGAATATATACAAGAAAACATTTCAAAAGAATATGTTTTTGTAAGATATATGGGACCAAAATTTGTTATTGCATTTTCAGGAGCAGAAGAAAGTGGAGTAGCTGATTTCTTAAATGAAATAAAAGATAAAATTGAAACAGCAGAAATTTCCTTAACACCAGAAGAATTAGCAGCAACAAAACTAGAAGTAAAAGATGAAAACAAAAAAGACAAAGATAATTGTGCTGCCACAACAAAACCAAAATTAAATTTTGCATTATCATCTTATTATAAAGGAACAGGATTAGAAGAAGTTCTAAAAAAACTAGAAGAATATTTAGATAATGCAGATGAAAATGAAAGTGATATAACCATTATATAAAGAAGGGAGAGATATATATGGAGTTTGATGAAACAATGCACTTTAATGTGGAAAGAGAAGAAAATACAAAAAGCAAAGAAATACTAAAAGAAGTATATCAAGCTTTAGTAGAAAAGGGATATAATCCAATTAATCAAATTGTAGGATATATCTTATCTGGAGACCCTACTTATATTACAAGTCATAATGATGCTAGAAATAAAATAAGAACAATAGAAAGAGACGAATTACTAGAAAAAATGGTAAAATATTATATAGGATTAGATAAAGAATAAAATGAGAATTTTAGGAATTGATTATGGAGAGGCAAGAGTAGGAATAGCAGTTACTGACGAATTAAATATAACAGCACAAGGGTTAGAAACAATTCAAAGAAATGGAACAGATAAAACAATATTAAGAAGATTAGATGAAATACTACAAATATATGAAGTGGATACAATTGTTGTTGGAATGCCATTAAATATGAATGGAACTATATCTAAAAGAGCAGAAATAACAGAACAATTTATACATAAACTAAAATGCAAATACAATAAAATAAAAATCGACTCAATAGATGAAAGATTAACAACAGTTGAAGCTCATAAAACAATGAATTTTTTAGACGTTAATAAGAATAAAAAAAGAAATATAGTAGATACTATATCTGCAGTATACATTTTAGAGACTTATTTAAATAAAATAAAAAATTCATTGAAAAAAGATTAGAAATAAGTTATGATAATATTATATTAAAATAAATATATAATGTTAAAATTTGAAAGGAGAAAAATATGGAAGAGAATTTTGAAGGAGAAGAATTAGATAATATAGTAATATTAAATGATGAAGAAGGAAATGAAGTTAAATTTGAATTTTTAGATTTAGTTGAATTAAATGATGAAGAATATGTTATATTATTACCTGTAAATGACGAAGGAGAAGAAGACGAAGGAGAAGTAGTAATATTAAAAATTGAAGACACTGATGATGATTCAGAAGAAGAATCATATATAGGTGTAGAAGATGAAGAAGTCTTAAACGAAGTATTTGAAATATTTAAAGAAAAATTTAAAAACGATTTTGATTTTGTAGACTAAATATAAGTAAGGATAGAGGAGGTAAAGGCGAAATTAATTTTTTGCTTTTGCCTTTTTATATTTTGTAAAAAATAAATATGGCAGAAGTTAGATTTTTATAAAAATTATATACATTTATTAAATATTAAAAAAGAAAAGAGGTAAAACAAATGAAAAATTTTTCCACATGGTTATTAGTTTTATTTATGGGAATGTTCTGGGTATTTAGAATAATAGTAGCGTTAATGTCAGAAATATCAACAGACTTTCCATTCACACCATTAAATCAACAAATGGAAATAATACTATTATTTGTAGTATTATTGTGTATGATATTAATAGTAAAAAGAAAAATTGTAGGAGCACTAATATATTTACTAGCATATGGAATGTACTTTGGAGTAGACCTATTAAATAGTGTAAACTTAATACTAAAATCAGAAGAAGCAATTGGCTTAAATACATATACAAATACATTTATATCATTAATAGGAATGGTAATACCTATAGCTGTATTATTTGACCTATTATTAGATAAAAACAGAAAAAACAATCCAAGAGACAAAAAAACAGATTGGTTTTATAAAAACGAAAACTTTGACAGAAAAATGGACGAAAGAGCAGACAAAAACAATTACAGAACAATGTAATTGCCAAAAGGTTGCCAATGGTTCCGGGTTTAAATGGCAACTTTTTGTCATTGGGGACGGAGAATTTTGGCAATTTCTAAACTTATCTTTATTCAATAAAAATTTTAATATTAATTATGGAGGGAATATGAAAATAGGTATTGATATTGATGGAGTAATAACAAATATAGAACAATTTGTAATAGATTATATTAGTAAATATTGTGTTGAAAATAATATTGAATATAATATAGGAAATAGTTGTTACAACTATTGTAAGACATTTAATATTAGTAAGGAAATCGAAATGGATTTTTGGAATGAATATTTAGAAAGTTATGCAATAAACGAAAAAGCGAGACCTTTTGCATCAGAAGTTATAAAGAAACTAAAAGAGGAGGGGCATGAAATATATATAATAACGGCTAGATGGTTAACAAATAGAGATGATGATAAGGGAGAAAAAATGAGAGATATAGTCAGAAAGTGGCTATTTGAAAATAATATATTGTATGATGAATTAATTTTTTCAAAAGGAGACAAAGAAAGGAAATTTCAGGAGATTACTGAAAATAAAATAGATTTGATGATTGAGGATGCTCCAAATAATGTAAAAGAAATATCAGACATAGTTCCAGTAATATGTTATAATGCAGAATATAATAAAGATTGTATTGGCGATAAAATATATAGGTGCTATAGTTGGTATGATATATATAAGAAAATAAATAGTTTTTAGAAACAAAATCGCAAATATCTTATGGAATTAGAAAGAATTATGCCAAAAAAACTCATCCCTTTTGGCAACCAAAGGAGGCAAAAATGACCCAATACCTAAAAAAAGAAGAAATAAATGATGAAGTTATTAATGAAATAGCAAATGCACTGAAAGAAGGAAAATTGGTTATTTTTCCAACAGACACAGTTTATGGAATAGGAACAAATGCTTATGATGGAGAAGCTTGTGAAAAAATATATCAAGTTAAAGGAAGACCTAAATATAAACCATTAATTATTTTAATATCAGAAATTTCTATGCTAGAAAAGATAGTTAATTATATAAGTCCAGCAGAACAAAAGCTAATAGATACTTTTTGGCCTGGACCTTTAACAATAACATTTAATAAAAGAGATGGTATTTTACCCGATGTTATATTAGCAGGTTATACACATATTGGAATACGACTTATAAAAGAGGGTCTTATACATAACCTTATTCAAACAGCAGGTGTTCCAATTGTTGCTCCAAGCGCAAATCTTTCTGGTAATAGTACAGGAACCAAAATGGAAAATATTATCAAAGAATTTCATAGTAAAGTAGACTATATTTTAGATTATGGAGATATAGAAAATGATACTGTATCTACAATTGTTCAAGTAGAAGATGAGAAAGTTGTTGTTATAAGAGAAGGTAAAATAAAAAAAGAAGAGATAGCCGAAGTTTTACCATTAAAAGAAGAATAATAGTTATACAAGATTGGAAGTGAAAAAATGAGTGATAGAGAAAATTCGACAAATATCAACTGGTAAAGCTTGATTTTAGTAAAACTATTTAAAAAACTTGAAAAATAAGCATTTCTTTAAAATAGGTTTTTACATATTTCAATAAAAAGTGAGGTGAAAGAGACTGAAAAATAAAATTATAGAAGTTCAAAATATCAAAGTAAATGTAACTAATGTAAATGATAATGATTATATTTGTATTTCTGATTTTACAAAATTTAAAGAAGGAAAATCAAATTCAGATGATATAATTAGAAATTGGTTAAGGAATAGAATTACTTTAGAATTCTTAGGAACTTGGGAATCAATATATAATCCTAATTTTAATTCCGTCGAATTCGACGGGTTTAAAAATCAAGCTGGTCTTCATACTTTTACACTTAGTGTTAGTCAGTGGTGTGAAAAAACAAATGCAATTGGTATATATTCAAAACGTGGAAAATATGGTGGAACATATGCATATAAAGACATTGCATTTGAATTTGCATCAGCAATTAGTCCTGTTTTTAAATTATATTTAATAAAAGAATTTGAACGATTAAAAGAATTAGAAAATCAAAATATAGAATGGGATGTAAAGAGAATTTTAACAAAGAATAATCATTTAATACATACTGATGCAATTAAAAATTACATATTGCCAGATAATGATTATTATAAAAACAAAGAATGGCTTAAGTATGCTGAAGAAGCAGATATTTTAAATGTTGCTATTTTTAATACAACTGCTAAAAAATGGAGAGAACTAAATCCTGATTTAGCAAAAAATTCAAATGTTAGAGATTTTGCAACAATTAATGAATTAACTGTATTGTCTAATTTAGAATCACATAATGCAGAATTAATTAAAGAAGGAAAAAGTAAAGAAGAAAGATTTGAGATATTAAGTAGTATTGCTAAATATCAATTAAATATACTTAATAATGCAGAAAAAATAAAACTATTAGGAGATGTATGAAATGAAAAATTTACAAGATGAAATAGTAGAAAAAACAGCAGAAAAAATATCGGAAGTAATAAAAGATGATTTAAAAGAAATGACAATACCAACTGCTGAAAGTATAGGAAAAAATATGGGGTTGCTAATCGATGGTATTTTTGGATGGGCAGGAACTTGGGGAGAAATTCAAAAAATGAAACAAAAGCAATATATAGAAGAATTCAAAGAAAATTTAAAAACAACATTAAGTGATATAAATCTAGATAAAATTATAGAACCTAAAGCAAATATCATTGGACCAGATATATTTTATGTGACTTTAAGAATAAGAATGGAGAATTTGATATTAATGAAGAATTAAATTTACTTACAACAATAGATAATTTAATCAGATTAGGGATTGTAATAAAGAACAAGTTAATTATAGAATTAAAATATAATTACAATAATTTCAAAAATCATACATTTTATAAAATTGTTGATAAAGAAAAAGATACTAATTCTAAAATACGAATATTAAATTCTAGAATAGAGCTGACAGATATGGGAAGAAAATTTTTAAATATTTGTATAATGTAAATTGAGAGATAAACATAATACAATAAATAAAAAAGGAAGTGAAAAAATGAGTTATAGAGAAAATTCGACAAATATTAACTGGGAAGTGGGGATTTAAGAAAACACTTGCTAAAAGCATTTAAAATAAGCATTTTCTCAAAAGAGTTTTTGCATATTTATAAAAAATAGGAGGAATTATTTGAAAAAAGATTTAATAAAAACAGAAATGATAGTGAAAGATAATATAGTAAATGTAATTAGAATTAATGGAAGTAATTACATATCTTTAACGGATTTAGCTAGATATGCTAATCCAGAAGAACCTAAAATTCCAATACAAACATGGATGAGAAATAAAAATGTTATTTCATTTTTAGGACTTTGGGAACAAATGCATAATCAAAATTTCAAAGGTATCGAATTCGAGACCTTTGAAAATGAAGCTGGAAAAAATAGTTTTTATTTATCGCCACAAAAATGGATAAATTCAACAAATGCAATAGGAATTATTTCTAAATCAGGAAACAATGGTGGAACTTATGCTCATTCAGATATAGCATTTGAGTTTGCAAGTTGGTTAAGTCCAGAATTCAAACTTTATTTAATTCAAGAATTTGAAAGATTAAAGAAGAATGAGGCATACCAAAATCAAATTGAATGGCATGCAAATAGAATGTTGTCTAAAGTGAATTATTTAATACATACAGATTCAATAAAAAAGAATATCATACCAATATTATCTGATAAACAAAAAAACTATGTTTACGCAGAAGAAGCAGATGTATTAAATGTAGCTTTGTTTGGAATGACTGCTAAAGAGTGGAGAGATAAACATCCTGATTTAACAAAGAATGGAAATATGAGAGATTATACAGATTTATTGCATTTAATTATTTTAAGTAATCTTGAAGCAAAAAATGCTGATTTAATAACAAATGGAATATCACAAAAAGAAAGACTAATAATACTGAATCAAGCAGCTAAAGATCAAGTTGAATTATTGCAAAATAATAGAAATATTAAAGAATTAGAAAGTTTACAAAATAATGTTAATAAAGAATTAGAATAAAATACTAATAAATAGAAAACTAGTTAAGAAGGAATATAGAAAAGGAAAGATTATGAATATAGATATTATTAATGTAATTGAAAAATATGGCTTTTGGGTTTTATTGATTATTTTATTATTTGTTGGAGTAGTATTATTAATAAAAAGGATAGTTGAAAAAACTATTGATAACATTTTTTCAGAAGAATTGTCAAAGAAAAGTCAATATTATATAAGTACATTAAATAGAAGAACAGTAGCTTATGAAATATTATTAAAAAAAGAATTAGAATATTATGAAAGTATTTCTGATTTTGTATCTGAATTAATTGTTGTTATTCAAGATGTTTTATGGAATTATGAACAATTTTCAAAACAGAAAGATAATGAAATTAAAGAAAAATATAAAAAGCAAGCAATTAAAATATATTTAAAAATCTTAAAGAGCATACCAGTAACTAAAAAAGATAATCTGATTTTTCAAAATTATTCTTCACAAATAGTATTTAAAAAACATTCAGAAATAATTTGTTATTTACAAAAAAATATAGAAAACATTAACAATATATTGCTTTCAGAGACAGAATCAAATTTAGAAGATAATATTAATATTCTAACATCAATTACTAATGAAACATTAATGTTATCAAGTAAGCTAATGATTTCTATTCAGGAACAGCAGAAAGACCTTTCAAAATAATTTGATATTTTAAGAGATGTGTGTTATTTTTAATGAATTGATTAATATAAATTAGATTTATAATATAAGGAAGTGAAAATTATGCAAAAAAATAATGAAGAAAAATTAGTTTTTACATATTTACTAGAATATGTATTTATAGGATTATTATAAATTATATTAAATAAATATATTATAAAAAGGAGAAAGATATGAGTTGGGAAAGCATTATAACAGGAGTAATTATTCCATTAATAGCAGGTTTTATAGGAGGAAGTATAGGTAATATAGTAATTGAAAGTTACAAAACAAGAAAAAGTAATAAAATGAATAATAAAAATGCAGTTTTTAATAATAATGGAGATGTAATAAATGGAAACAAGAGATAATATTCATGAAATGAAAAATCAATTTGCTAAATTTGAAAATAATGGGGATGTAATAAATGGAAATTGTACTAAAGTTTTCAATAACTATTATCTTGATAATAAAGAAGTATATGAAATTTTAACAGAAAAAGACAATTATTCAGATTTTTATAAGAGATATATTTTAAAATTTGAAGAATTAAATGATTATGTATTTTCGTTGTTTTATCCTAAATTTATTAAAAAATCATTTGAGTTTACAAGTAAACCTTTAGTTATGGGAAAGAAAATTATTAATTGGATTTATGGATTAGATGAATTTCCAAATGAAGAAATTAAAGAATTTTATAAAGATTTAAAAACTGATTTTGATTTTAATGATGATATGGTTATTGTAAAAAGATGGAATGCTAATAGTGATTATTTTAACAATAACATAGAGCAAGCAAGTGAAAATTATAATAAATTATATGATGAATTAATAACAAATAAAAATATACCCAATTGGTATTTAGATGATGTATGTATTGATGGCAGAAATCTATTAGCTCAATATGAAAATATGCAAAATAGATATTCTTTGGAAAATAAGTTTCAACAAAGGTTAGATAGAAATAAGCATAAATTATCTTATCCAGATGTTGATAGAATTAAGGCTGAAATATTTGAAAGTGTTTCAAAACATATTTTTAATAATAAAAATAAATCTAAATATACTACTATTTATGGAATTGGTTTGGAAGAATGTTTTTCTAAAATTCAAAATTTAATATTTTTAACAATATTCTATGGTTCGATAACGCATTTAAAACTTGTTAGACAATTAATTTCAAATATAATGTATATGTATGCAGATACATTTGAGGATGAAGAATTTTATAATGTAACATTACGAATGTTATTCCTTAGTGGAGAATTTAAAAAGTATAGAAATTTATATAATAAGATAAAAGTAAATTATTCATTTATTATTAGTAATGATTTTATACAATCGATTGTTGAAAGTAGAAAAGCATTGTTTAAGTTTGAATATGATAGAAATAATATATTTTTATTTGATATTTATGGAAGATATATCAATGATGATTTATTTGGACAACTAGAAGCTAATATGTTTGATATAGTAAGAATTAATGAAGATTATCAAATAAATATTATAAATGATGCATTCAAATCAATTGCATGTAATATAAAGAGATTGAATAATATAAGTATATTGTTAGAAATAATGAAAGATTATTTTGATAAATCATATTCTAGATTTTATATTGAATTTGGAAGAATTCTTAATGAGATTGATGTAGAAGAATTAACGCAATCTGAATTTCAAAATTATCAAAATATTATAGATTCACTAATAAAGGAAAAACAACATATAAATTATGATATATCTAATTGTATTATAGCAATAAAAAAAAGAGATTCAAAAATAAATAAATATGATACTTTAATTACTGAGGCTGGTACAAATGAGAATATAGTTTATCAAGTGGAATTAGAAAATAATGAATTAGAAGCAATAAAAAGTATTGTAAAAATATATAGAAAAAGACATGAGGAAAGGGAAAATCATTCAGGATGTTTTCATGAGTATACTGTAGATTACAACATTGGGACAGGCATCTTTACAGATGAAGCATATAAAAATGAAAATAGAAGTTTTATTTTGAATGAATATTTACCATTAGCTAAATCTATAATACTTTCTGAAAATGAAGATATTTATGAAAAGAATAGGCATATTAAATTATTGGCGCATTTATTGATGATTGAAAAAGATAGAAAAGTTACAGATGATATTGTATATACTATGCATAAAGCAAGAGAAATAAAAAGTGTTAATATGCGCCATATTGGAATTTCCAAATTAAGAAATGAATTAGATTTAAATATAAATATTATGATGTGTGATGTTATTGCTAAAAATATTAGTTATAATGAAGCATTGTGCAATTGGTTAGAAATAGCAATAAAACATCAAGAAAACATTGAAGAAATATTAGATTGTATTTTAAAATTAAATATATTTTTAGAAAATAAAGATGAAAAAATTATTGAAAAATTATACATTTTATTTCATATTTGCTACCAAATAAATGATATAGATATAAGAAATGATTCTGTTATAATGAGCAAGATTTTTATTAAAACAAAATATCAAGAAAATATTATCAAAATTTTAGAAGAAAGATTAGAAAATATTTGCTTTGAAGAATGTAGGGGTTACATTCAATTAATAATGAATGCTAAAGAAAAAGATACTTATAATACACTTATTTTTAAACTAAAAAATAACAGTAATTACTATGTAAAATATATGGTTGACAAATATTTATAATTAAAGAGATTTTGTAAGGGAGTACTAAAATGTATAACTGGAAAGTAGCAGCATATCTTCGTTTATCAAAAGAAGAATTTTATGGAGATAAAAATTCAAATAGTATTTCTAATCAAAAACAAATAATAAACTTATACATAAAAGAAAATAACGGTTTAAAATTAGTTGATTACTATATTGACGATGGTTATTCAGGAACAGATTTTAATAGACCTGGATTTAAAAAATTACTTGTTGATATCAAAGAGAAAAAAGTAAATACTATAATTATTAAAGATTTATCAAGATTAGGAAGAAATCATATTGAAGTTGATAATTATTTAGAAAATATATTTCCAATGATGAATGTTAGATTTATATCAATTATAGAAAATATAGATAGTTATGAAAATCCAGAATCTTTAGACAATTACATAGTACCTATTAAAAATTTAATGAATGATGCCTATGCAAAAGATATATCTAAAAAGGTTAAAAGTGTTTTAAAAAGCAAAAAAATTAATGGCGAATTTGTAGGTGCTTTTGCTCCATATGGATATAAAAAGAGTCCAGAGGATAATCATAAATTTGTAAAAGATATGGAAACTTCATATTATGTTTTACTGATTTTTAATAGCATTTTAAAAGGAGAAACATCTGGAGAGATAGCAAATGAGTTAAATAAAAGAAATATTTTAACACCAGAAAGGCATATAAGAAAAAAGATATTAGGTAAATCTAGTGATGATATAAATGAAAAATGGAATGCAAAAATGGTAACTAGAATACTAAAAAACAGAACATATATAGGAGATTTAATTCAAGGGAAAAAGAAAGTTGAAAGCTATAGAAATCATAAACTTATTGATGCTAATGAAGAAGAGTGGATAATAATAAAAAATCATCATGAGCCAATAATTTCAGAGGATAAATTTAACCAAGTACAGGAAATTATAGAAAATAGTAATGCTAGAATTAATAAAGATGGTAAAGTAGATTTGTTTTATGGATATTTAAAATGTGGTGATTGTGGTAGCAAGTTTAAAAAATCAGGCGAGTACTATTATTGTGAATCGTATGCAAGATATAAAAAATGTACAAAGCATTCAATAAATAGAAATAAGCTTATAAACAAAGTAGAAGAGAATATAAAAAGAAAAAACAAAAAGATTAAAGAATTTGATCGAAATATATTGTTTCAATTAATAGATAATATAATAATATTTGATAATGGAAATATTAAAATAAATTATAAAGAAAAAGGAAGTGAAATTAATGAACAATAACGAAGAAAAGTTACCAAAGGTCAACATCAACTGGTATCCAGGTCATATGGCAAAAACAAGAAAACAAATAATGCAAGACTTAAAATTAGTAGACATTGTAATAGAACTACTAGATGCCAGAATACCGATAGCAAGTCAAAATCCAGATATGGCAGAAATAACAAAAGGAAAGAAAAAAGTAATAATATTAAACAAATGTGACTTAGCAGATGAAAACCAAAACAAATTATGGGTAGAATACTTTAATAAAGAAGGAATTACAGCTATATTAACTGACTCTAATAGTGGAAAAGGAATAGAAGAAAGCATCAGGCAAATAGAAAAAGTAATGGAAGATAGTATGAAGGTTCAGGCAGAAAAAGGAAGAATTGGAAGAAAGATAAGAGCTATAATTTTAGGAATACCTAATGTTGGAAAATCTTCATACATAAATAGAATATCAAAAAGAACTACAGCAGGAGTAGGCAATAAACCAGGAGTGACAAGACAAAAGCAATGGATACGAATTAATGAAAAGGTAGAATTATTAGATACACCAGGAGTATTGTGGCCTAAATTCGAAAGTGAAGAAGTAGCTTTGCATTTAGCTTTCACAGGAACCATTAAAGAAGACATATTAGAAAGAACAGAAATAGCATATTATCTAGTAAAATTTTTATTAGAAAACAATATGAAACAGTTATGTGAAAGATATAAGATAGAAAAAACATATATAGAGCAAACCTTAGAACAAGACAGACCAGAAAATGAAAATATATATGAAATTATGCTAGAAATAGGTAGAAAAAGAGGATGCATAATATCAGGTGGGAATATTGATGAAGAAAAGACAGCAAGAATTATACTAGATGAATTTAAAAATGGAAAATTAGGAAGAATTACAATCGAAAAAGTGTAAAATCAATTGTTTCATTAAAACCACTAAAACAACTACTAACAAGCTACAATAGATTTTATATATAAATTTATAACTAAAAAAGAAAAGAAGGAAATAAAAATTGGAAGAATTTATAAATATATTAAGAGATGAAAACGAAGTAAATTTAATGTCTCCACTAGTATGGGCTTATGTAGGAGACTGCGTATATGAACTATATATTAGAACAGAATTAATAAACAAAACAAATTTAAAACCACATAAATTGCATATAGAATCAATCAAATATGTAAAAGCACAAGCACAAGCAGAGTTGTTAAAACAAATAATGGATGATTTAACAGATGAGGAAAAGGATATCGTAAGAAGAGGAAGAAATACTGAAAATCATCATTTACCTAAAAATTCTAATGTGCAAGAATATATGTATGCAACTGCATTTGAGGCATTAATTGGGTATTTATATTTGACAAAACAAAATAAGAGATTAAAAGAAATTTTAAATAAAAGTATATAAATACTAGCCTCTTTGTGTTACTAAAAATATATATTAAACTGTCATAATTAAATTTTAAGCGATTGCTGTAAAGTAGTTGACTAAATAATAAAAAAATGATATAAATAAAAAGTACTAAAAATAGTACTTTTTACTTATGGCCCCTTGGTCAAGCGGTTAAGACGCCACCCTCTCAAGGTGGAATCATGGGTTCGATTCCCGTAGGGGTCACCAAAACGTTTCAAAAACGAACTTTACGTTTGTTAAACGGTTAGGGTTACCAAAAACAATATGTAATAATATGATATAAAGGGGAGTAGCTTAAAATTACTAATCAACAGTCGCGATACAAATAAAAGTATCTGGTTAGTAAGCTATTTAAATAGTAAGCGAGACTTTTAAAAGAAAACAGAAATGCTTTTCTTTTAGAAGTCTTTTTTATATATTAGAAAGTCATACTGACTTTCTAATATATAAAACCCATTGCACACAAATTTATTACATAAATTTGGCGCACGAACAAATTCACGGAAAGTCAAAGGATAAAGTTAAAGTTATGCTAATATTAAGGCTTTCCGATTTGTTCTATATTTTATAATATTGCCAAAAAAACCCGGAACCAGTGGCAACCTCTTGGTAATTTTATAAATAAAATTTACAAATTTGTTAAAAATAATTAAAAAGGAGTTGGTTTTAAATGGAAAACAACAAATGGTATAACAAAGAACTAAAAGAAGTAGAAGAGTTACTTGAAACAAACATTGAAAAAGGTTTAGAACAGGAGGAAGTATCAAAAAGACAAGAAAAATATGGACTAAATGAATTAAAAGCGAAAAAGAAGAAATCTTTATTGCAAAAGTTTTTAGAACAATTTAAAGATTTTTCAATTATAATTTTAATAATTGCTGCAATTGTGTCTGGGGTTGTTGGAGTTGCAGAAGGAGAAGGAATTACTGATACAATTATTATTTTAATTGTTGTTTTAGTTAATGCAATTATAGGAGTAACACAAGAGGCAAAAGCTGAAAAGTCTTTAGAGGCTTTACAAAAGTTAACTGACCATGCATCAAAAGTAATAAGAAATGGAGCAGTTACAGTAGTACCAGCAAAAGAATTGGTTCCAGGAGATGTTGTAGTTTTAGATACAGGAGATTATATTCCAGCAGACTTAAGAATTATTGAAGCGTTTAATTTAAAATCACAAGAATCATCATTAACAGGAGAGTCTGTGCCAGTAGAGAAAAATGCAGATATAATTAAAGAGCAAGAAGTTGGAATTGGTGATAGGTTAAATATGCTATTTTCTTCTAGTTTAGTTACTTATGGTAGAGGAAAAGGAATTGTTGTTGAAACAGGTATGACAACAGAGGTTGGAAAAATTGCAGGAATGCTAGATGCGACTGAAGAACAAATAACACCTCTTCAAGAAAAATTAAATAAATTAGGAAAAACACTTGGAATAGCAGCATTAGCAATTTGTGTATTTATATTTATAATAGGATTAATACAAGGAAAAGAACCAATTCATATGTTTATGACAGCTGTTTCTTTAGCTGTTGCAGCAATACCAGAAGGATTAGTTGCAGTATCTACAATTGTTTTAGCAATAGGTGTGCAAAAAATGGTTAAGAAAAATGCAATTGTTAAGAGATTACCAGCAGTTGAAACTTTAGGAAGTAGTACAGTAATATGTTCAGACAAAACAGGAACTTTGACACAAAATAAAATGACAGTTGAAAAAATATTTATAAATAACAACACAAAAGATTTATCAGAATATAAAGAAAATGACATAGATGAAGACATAAAAAAATTAGTATATGCAAATATGCTTTGTAATGATACTAAAATTGGAAATGATGGAGAGTTAACAGGAGACCCAACTGAAACAGCATTAGTTGATATGGCTTTCAAATTAGATTTTGATCCATCTGTATATGATAGAATGCCTCGTATAGAAGAAGTTCCATTTGATTCTGATAGAAAATTAATGACAACTGTAAATGAAGTAAATGGAAAATATATAGTATACACAAAAGGTGGAGTAGATGAATTATTAAAAAGATGTAATTCATATTTAGAAGATGGAAAAGTAAAACAAGATTTAGAAAATTATGCAAAAGTAATCAGAGAACATAATGAAAATATGGCAAAGGAAGCTTTAAGAGTTTTAGCTTGTGGATATAAGGAAATAGACCATAAACCAACAAAACAAGAAATGGAAAATATAGAAAGTGAACTAATTTTTATAGGAATGGTAGGAATGATAGATCCACCTAGAGAAGAAGCAAAAAAAGCAGTAGAAAAATGTAAAACAGCAGGAATTAAAACAGTAATGATTACTGGAGATCATAAAATAACAGCAACTGCAATTGCTAAAAAATTAGGAATTTTGGAAAATGAAGAAGAAGCAATAACTGGTTTAGATTTAGAAAAAATGTCTGATGAAGAGTTAGAAAAAAATGTGAGAAAATATTCTGTGTATGCTAGAGTTTCACCAGAGCATAAAGTAAGAATTGTAAAAGCATGGCAAAAGAATGGTGAAATTGTATCAATGACAGGAGATGGTGTAAATGACAGTCCAGCATTAAAAACAGCAAATATAGGTTGTGCAATGGGAGTAGTAGGAACAGATGTAGCAAAAGAAGCAGCAGATGTAATTTTAACAGATGATAATTTTGCAACAATAGTATCAGCAGTAGAAGAAGGAAGAAGAATTTATGACAATATATTAAAAGTAATTCAATTTCTATTATCAAGTAATGTAGGAGAAATTGTAGTATTATTTTTAGCCACACTTTGTACACCATTATTTGCTAAATGGTTTGGAATTACAGATATAACTCGTTTAGAAATATTATTGCCAATTCATATATTATGGATTAACTTAGTTACAGATACACTTCCAGCATTAGCATTAGCATTTGACCCAGCAAATAGTGATATTATGAAAAGAAAACCTACAAAACCAGGAAAAGGAGTATTTACAAAAGGTATGACATGGAGAGTTATTTACCAAGGTGCGATGATAGGATTATTAACACTTACAGCATTCATAATAGGCTTAGGTACAACAACAGAACCAATTGATGGCTTAACACTAGATGAATCAAAAATAGAAGTAGGTCAAACAATGGCATTTGTTACATTAGCTTTATCAGAATTAGCACATGTGTTTAATATAAGAGATAACAAAAAGTCAATATTTAAAACAAAAATATTTAATAACAGTAAATTAATATTAGCAGTATTAGCTTCTGCAGCATTAATGATAATTATTTTAGCAATACCAGCATTAAGGTCAATATTTAGTATACCAGTACTTCCAACTCAAAATATAATAGAATTGGTATGTTTGATATTAGCTCCTATTGTTATTGTTGAAATATTTAAATTATTTAAAATAAATACAACAAAAGATGAGTAATATATTATTATTTAAATATTACAATAAAATTACGAACAAACAACAATTACATTACAATTAAATCAAGCTATTTAATATAAAAAAATATATGATAAAATTTAGTGAAGTAGGCTTATATTAACAAAAAACACAATAAATAAAAAACAATAAAAGGGGAAAAAAATGAAAAAACTAAAAAAATTATCAATAATATTTTTTTCAATAGTAATAATTATATTATTAACAAGTCAAAAATCATTTGCAAGTAATTTTGCAAAAAAAGTAAAATCAGCAGAATATACAGAAGAATATAAAAAATACTTAGAATTGTCTGAAGAAGAAAGAGAAAAAGTTTTACAACCAAAAATGTTTGAAACAATTAAAACTGAAGCAAAAACTAGAAATTTATTTAAATTGGCTAGGAGCATAGGAAATAGTTTAGAAACAAAATATTCCTTAAAAGATATTATTCCAAACAATGTTGTTATAAAGAATCAAGAGCAAACTAACACATGTTGGGCATTTGCTTCTTTGTCATCATTAGAAACAAATCTAGCATTAAATAACAAAAATGCTTTAAAAGTATATGACTTTTCAGAAAGGCATATGGAATATGCAACAAGCAGATTTTTTGCAAATGATACAATAAATAAAAACGGATATGATAGAAAAGCTGGAAGTGGCGGTACATGGGACATGGCAACAGCATATTTAACAAATGGAAGTGGGGCAATAGACGAAAAGCAAATGCCATTTGAAAATAATGAAGATACAATTGAGTTAAAAGAAATACAAAACAAAACTGTAACAAGTCAAATATACGATACTGTGACATTTCCATCATATGAAAGTACAGATGATACAACTGAAATTAAGCAAAAAATGAAAGAACACATAAAAAATTATGGCTCAATATCAGCACAACTACATGGAGCTACATTAAATACAGAATATTATAATAATTCAACTGGAGCAATTTATTGTAATGATAAAGAAAAATGTCCAGTAAATCATGGCGTTTCAATAATTGGTTGGGACGAAGATTATGGCATAGAAAATTTTAATGAAAATTGCAGACCTAAAAACAAAGGTGCATGGATTATTAAAAATTCGTGGGGAGATAAATTAGAATATACACTATCTGAAATGAAAACAATGATATTTGAAAATTTTAGAGATGAATGTATACAATATGGATGGACAGAAGCTTCAATGATACCAGATGAATTTGAAAAGACATTTCTTACTCAAAATGGCTATACAATAGAAGGCGATAAAGCTGTTATGAAAGTAGGAGACAATGGTTTTATGTATGTGTCTTATGAAGATGTTAACATATATTCAAATTTATTTGGAATAACAAAATCTGCAAATGAAGTAGATTATGAAAATGTTTATCAATATGATTACTTTGGAGATATTTATACAATTTCATTTCCTACAAATAAATTATACTTAGGTAATATTTTTAATAAACAAACAAAAGGAGCAGAATATTTAACACAAGTTAGTTTGTATGCATCAGAGACTTATACTTGTACTGTATATGTTAATCCAAATGGAAGTAGCAAAAATAAAAATGATCTACAAAAAGTGAAACTAAAAGCAGGAGATACAGAAACTTTTAATGCTGGGTACCATACATTAGAGTTTGAAAAACCTATTCAAATAAAAGGAAATGATTTTGCTGTTGTAATAGAAGTTCAAGGAACAAGACCAAATGAAATAATTTTCTCAACAGAAATTAATGTTCCAAATTCTAGATATGGCAAGGTAGAAATAGAAGATGGTAAATGTTTCTTTACTATGGATGGAGAATTTGAAAAAAATAATTGGCAAGACTTATCAAAAATGTCTCAAGTAAATAATTCAATTTTAGATTCTGATAGCAGTATAAAAGCTTTTACAGTATCAAAAATAGATGATGACTCATTAAGAGAAATCGTAATTACCACACCACCAGTAAAAACAAATTATAAAGAAGGAGAAGACTTCAATAAGAATGGAATGGTAGTTACAGCATACTATCATAATGGAGAATCAAGAGAAGTAACTGATTATAATATCACAAATGGAACAAACTTAAAGGAAAATCAAACAAATATAACTATTACATATGAAAATCAAACTGTAAATCAAACTATAAAAGTAGAAAAAAAGGTAACAGAAGATGATAGGCAAAAACCAAATCCTTCAAACCCGGAGAAAATTACAGCAGAAAATTCTAATTTCGAAAACGCTAATTTTTGCGTGAAAGAATTAAAATATTATACATTTACTGATAAAACAAAAGATGAATATATAATAATGAAAATAGATATTGATGGAATTGAAAAGAAATCAAATAATGATAGATATGAATATTATTATTACATATCAACCAATAAAAATGATACTAATATACAAAATTGGGTAAAAATTAAAAAAATTCAAGAATCTAAAGACGGAATTTCATTTACAATAGATACTAATGATATGGAAAATTATCAAGAAGTTGTTAAGTCAAACACAACATACCTATATATAAAAGAAATTGCAATAAAAGGTGGAGACCAAAAAGTAACTATTTCAAGAATAAATGATAAAGAGTCAAATGATGGAATATTAGAAATGTATGTAGATGGTGTGAAATTAACTAATTCAAATATAAGCAATTTAGGAAATAATAGTAACAACAGTAATAACAATGGTAATGGTATAAATGCTTCTAATAATAGTAATAAAATTAGTAAAAATGGAAATATTTCATCAGATAATACAATGTCTGCAAAGAAATTACCAAATGCAGGTGGAAAAGCTATAGTTATGTTTATTGTTATAGTTGTAATTTTAGGAGGAGTATTATTTGTAAGATATAAAAATTTGTGTAAGTATGTTAAATAAATAATTATATAGTTATTCTAAAAATATTTCTTAATAAAAGGTGATAATAATGTTTTCAGAAATAAAATCAATTATGATAAAAAATTACAATAAACAATTGGAACAACTAAAGCAAAAAGAAGATAGATTACAAGAATTAGAAAGTTCAGCATCATCATATGAATTTTCATTAGTTCCAGTGCAAAAATTTAACATATTTCAAAAAATATTTAAAACGAAATCATATAGACAATATCTTAAAACAATGCAATTGGCAAAAGAAACTAAAGAAAAAAAGAAAAAACAAGAAGCAGTAGAAAAGGAAGAATTATTACAAGGAAAAGAAGAAAGAATCAAAAAAACAGAAGAGATATTATCTGAATATGAAAAAGTAATGAATGCGCAAAATTTAAAAGATTTAGAAATGGATTTTAATAAAGCAATTAATATATTAAATCAAGCACAGATACCAATTATATTAGAGCCAAATGACAATTTAGATAATCCCAAAAAAGATTACAAAGGACTTGAGGATCTTGTATTTGTACATAGAACAGATAGAACCATAAGAAATAATAGACTTACAACTGAGGCAGAAGATAGTAAACGAAAACAAAATATAGAGTTTAATGGAAAGAAATACGAATATCAAGCTAGTAGCAAAAAAGATACATTACAATTTTTTGTAAATAATGAGATACAGCTTGAATCTTGGCAAAATAGTAAATATACTGTAGTGATTCCATTAGTAGATATACCAAGAGAAATAATAGGAGGAGTAAGTCCAGGAGATGCTTATACTATGGGAGGTGTTTCGCTTACTAAAAATTGTTATATTTTATGTGGCGAGGAAAACGCAGAAGAATTAAGAAGACAAAATCCAAAATTAGCACTAAAAAATATTATAAGTTGCAAGGGGAATTTGACAAGAAACTATTCACAAATATTATTAAAACTATTAGGATATAAAGTGGAACAACCTGCTGATGAAATTGATTATGATGGATGGAAAGATAAAAACGCAGAAACGAGATTAAGACAAATAGTAGAAGAAAACGGATTAGAATATGGTGGATATATAGAAAAGGGAATAGAAAAAGATAGTTCTAATATGAAAATAAATGCAATGGTTGGAATATATCAATGCATTAAAGAAAATAACTTAGCAACAAATGAAAAAGAAGGAGAAAGCATTTTAAAACAAATGCAGACAATGTTTCCAGATTATAATAAAGAAGATTATAAAATCTTAGATATATTATACAAAAAATTAGCTGAAGCAGGAATTCAAATTAAGAAATCAGAACAACAGTATTTCCGTGAGGCTATAGGCATTCAAGAATTAGATGAAATGCTTTCTTTTGTACAAAATAACAATGATATTCCAGATAATATGAAAGAATTTATTACTACTATGTGTGATGAACAGAAAGAAAATGAGAAAAAAACTAATGAAAGCAAAGATTCTAATATTCAAAAAATAAAAAGTGGCATTTTAAATAAAATTATAATTGATAATATTGGGAAAAGTAGAGAATGTAAAAGTATAGAAGTGATTTTATAGTAAATTAAAGAATGTGACAAAAAGGGGCGACCCTCTTGTCACATTTTTATTGATATTTTTATTAATATATGATAATATATTTCTATAAAATGGAAAGCATAATATATAGAAAAAATATGTAAGTACAGGAGATTTGATAAATCTCAGAAAAGCTGGAATAAAAAAAGACTTGATGAAACAAATAAAATTATAAAATGAGAAATAGATAAATAAAGGAGAGAGATAACAAGTGGACAAAAAATTTTATGTAACAACACCAATATATTATCCAAGTGGAAGATTTCATATAGGAACAGCATATACAACAGTATTAGCAGATAGTTTAAAAAGATATCACCAATTAAAAGGTGAAGATGTTTATATGCTGACAGGTTCAGATGAACACGGACAAAAAATTCAAACAAAAGCAGAAGAATTAGGAGAAACACCACAAGAATATGTGGACAAAATGGCAAAAATGGCAAAAGAATTATGGGTAAAAATGGATATTCAATATGATGATTATATTAGAACAACAGAAGAAAGACATGAAAAGGTTGTACAAAAAATATTTAATAAATTTATTGAACAAGGAGACATATATAAAGGAGAATATGAAGGACTTTATTGTATACCATGTGAAACATATTTTACAGAATCACAATTAGTAGATGGAAAATGTCCAGACTGTGGAAGAGAAGTTGTTCCAATGAAAGAAGAAGCATATTTCTTTAATATGAAAAAATATGTAGACAAATTGTTAAAATACTATGATGAACACCCAGATTTTATAAAACCAGATTATAGAAAAAATGAAATGATAAATAACTTTATAAAACCAGGACTTGAAGATTTATGTATAACAAGAACATCATTTGACTGGGGAATAAAAGTACCTAATGACCCTAAACATGTTGTATATGTATGGTTAGATGCTTTAACAAACTATATTACAGCATTAGGATATATGTCAGAAGATGAAACATTATTTAATAAATACTGGCCAGCAGAACTACAAATAGTTGGAAAAGATATTGCAAGATTTCATTTAATTTATTGGCCAATATTTTTAATGGCATTAGAGTTACCACTTCCAAAAACAATATTAGTACACAATTGGATTATGATGAAAGATGGAAAAATGTCTAAATCTAAAGGAAATGTAATATATCCAGAAACATTAATAGAAAGATATGGACTAGATGCAACAAGATATTTCTTATTAAGGGAAGTGCCTGTTTCACAAGATGGTATATTTTCACCAGAAGCATTTGTTGAAAGATATAATTACGATTTATGTAATGACCTAAGTAATTTATTAAATAGAACAGTATCAATGGTAAATAAATATTTCGATGGAAAAGTACCAAATTATAATGGAACACCAAATGAAGTTGACGAGGAATTTGAAAAATATAGTTTAGAGCAAATTAACAAATTTGAAGAAAAATTAAATGAATATGAAATAGCAAATAGTTTGCAAGAAATATGGAATTTGATTTCTAGAACAAATAAATATATTGATGAGACTATGCCATGGACTTTAGCAAAAGAAGATGATGGACAAGAAAAATTACAGTCTTGTATGTATCATTTAATCGAAAACTTAAGAAAGATTGCAATATTAATTAAGCCATTTATGAATAATACAGCAGAAAATATTTTAAGACAAATAGGAATCGAAAAAGAAGAACTAAAGAATTGGGAAAATTTAAATGATTATAAAAAATTGGAAAATGTTAATGTTATAGAAAAAGGCGAGCCTATTTTTATGAGGTTAAATGTAGATGAAGAAGTAGAATATTTGAAAAATGTAATGAAGCAATAAAATATTATTAGTTATAGTTCAATGTAAAAATCATCTGTTCGCTCCCAAAAGTTTATATTTAAATATTTTTGCGTTATCCCCATTCTAAAAATTCTAACAAAATTTATTTCATAAATTTTGAGAATTTTTGAACGGTCCCCACAATTCCACTTCAAAATATTGAAATATAAACTTCTTCGCGCGAACATAGATAAGAAACATTTAATAATAACAATAGTCATAATAAAAAGGATGTTAATAATGGTTGATAAAGATAAGCAGTTGATGGTTATAATTCAAAGAGAACTTAATAAAAAGAAAGTTGCAATTGTAATATTACTTATAGTTTTTTTAATATGCTTAGTATTTGTTATAAGAAATTCAATACAAAAAATTAATAGTTACAAAGCATATAAACAATATGAGGAGCAATTACAAACAATTGCTTCTCAAAAAGAGCAAGTACAAGCTAAAAATGATAACACACGTAACCTTCCTGTTTTGACAGAAAAAGCAAAAGCAGAAATAGAAAATATATATCATTCAGATAGTAAAAGAGTATTTATAACATTTGATGATGGTCCATCTACAGTTACACCGCAAATATTAGATACTTTAAAACAGGAAAATGTAAAAGCGACATTTTTTGTATTAGGATCAAGAGTTGAAGCACAACCTGATATGGTAAAAAGAATGTATGAAGAGGGACATTTTATTGCGAATCATGGATATTCACATAAATATACATCTATTTATCAATCTCCACAAACTGTATTAGATGAATTTAATAAATGTAATGAAGCAGTACAAAAAGCAATTCAAGTTCCAGAGTATAATTCTCATCTATTTAGATTTCCAGGTGGCGTAGTAGGTGGAAAATATGCTGGAATAAAAAGTCAAGCTGCTGAATTATTAAAACAAAATAATATTATGTATGTTGATTGGAATGCACTAACAGGAGATGCTGAAACAAATAATTTATCAGTTGAATTGGAAATTAAAAGATTGCAAGAAACAATTTCAGGAAGAAATAGTGTGGTTCTTTTGATGCATGATGCACAGGCAAAGACAGTAACTGCAGAAGCTTTACCCCAAATTATTTCTTATTTAAGAGAACAAGGATATGAATTTAAAAATTTCTATGATATAATGAACATATAAAGTTACATACTCGCTCCCAGATAAGAGTATTTATATATTTTTTCGTTATCCCCATTCTAAAAATTCTAACAAAATTTATTTCATAAATTTTGAGAATTTTTGAACGGTCCCCACAATTCACTACAAAATATATAAATACTATTATCTTCGCGCTATTTAAAAATATTTATTATTAATTGTAACAAAAAAATATAATAAACTTAAAAAAGTATTATAAAACTTAATAGACAATGGAAAGGAGAGAATAATGCCAAAAAAAGCTAATAATGGAAATGAAACAATGCAAGAGAAGTTAGAATATATAGGTTTAGATATGAGAACTATACCTGACTTTGTAAAGAATTATAGACCTATTAAATTTACAATTCCAAGATATGATGACGAAACACAATATAAACAATATAGATACATTTCAATAAAAGACATTCAAATTTTATTATCTCCTACAAATAGATTAGATCCAATCGAGGATAAATATAGAAAAGCAACTCCACTAATAAACTACTTAGATAGTGAAAGTGAAGAAAATTTTTTAAGACATACTACATTTCTAAATATGTTAAGACAAGTAAGAATAAAAGATATAGAAAAAGTTTCAGAAGAACAAGCAGAACTTAATAAAAAAATACCATTAAGAGTAAAATTTAGAGGAAATTACCTATGGCAAATTTATTATTCAGAAATAACAAATCAATATTTTATGTTAGTACCAACAGAAGATACTGACTATTCTACTTTTTTTTATTTGTTAAAAAGACAATTAGAGATGAGAAAAAATGGTAAAATTTTTGTTCCAGTTAGAAATTCGGAATATAGTAGTGAATTTTTAAATAAGACAGAATTTAGTGATATAGAAAATTATATATGGTTATTTACAAAAGTTTGGCCACTAATATATGAAGTATATGATAAAGAGGACAGATTAAGTATACATATTATGGGAGAGACAGATGTATATGGAAAAATAAGAAGTCCTTATAAAATAGAATTAAGAAGTCAAGCAGAAGCTAAACAATTTTATAAACTGTTAAAAGCGATGTTTATTTTACAAACGGAACTACCACACTATTTTGAATTTACAACAAATATAGACGAAAAAGGAAGAATAGAGTTTTACAGAGAAGATGTAAAAGTAGAATATGCCAATATAGCAAACTGGATTAATGAAGCATATTGTGATGGAGAAGAACAAGAGAAAAGCACAACAGAAAAATTATTTAGTAGTAAAGAAAAATTAGAAAATTTAAAAATTGAAATAAAACAACAAGAAATAGAATATTTGGCAAAAGAAAAACAAATATCAACTTTTTTAGAATGTAAAAAAACATTTTTTGGAAAATTTAAATACTATTTTAAATATAGTGGAAAAGGGAATAAAAACAATCAAAATATTAAAAATATAAGCAAGAATACAAATAAAAAAACTGCAGATAGGCCTATTATAACAAAAAGAAAGAAAAAGGAAAGTTACACAATAGAAGACCTTGTAGATTTATATAGAAACATAGAAAGAAAAGAAAATGAATTAAAAAATGTCATTTTAGATATAAATTCATTAAAACTAAAAAATAAAAATATGAAGAAAAAACTTGAAAATGCAACAGCATTTATTAGAGAAATTGACAGTCATAAAAAAAGCATTTTTGAATTTTGGAAATATAGCAACAAAGACGAAGTAGCATCTTTACCAGAGGGAGAAGCAGAAGAAGTTAATGTGATTAAAAAAATAACAAAAGTATTTGATTATGAAGAAGATATCGAAGAATTTGGAAAAACAATGGATGAAATACAAAGAAAAGCATTAACAAAAGATGAGACAGATGGTGTATATATAGCTACTACGAATGCATTAGAAATACTAAACAAAGTAAATAACAATACAATTACCCTTAGAGAAATTGAAAATAGTTTAAGAGAAATAAAAAAACAAGCAATGGAGGAAAAGGCTTTAACAGATGAAGAAGAATTCGATATATTTGGAGGAATAGTACAAGATAATACAAAAATATCTAGAATTAACAATAAAAAGCATAGAGAATCACCAAAAAATAAATATGACATTCTAGAGATTAACAGAAATACTAATCAAATTGGATATAAGTTATGCTTGAAAAAAGTCATAGAAGATATAAAAACAGCACTAACAAAAGTAACAATACCAGAAGATTTATCAGTTTATAAAGCAATTGCAGGAGATGAAATAAACTTTCAAGAAATAAATTTGTTTAATATAAATCCAGAAAAAGAAATAAAACAAGTTTTAAGAAGTTATGAAAGTGATATTAATTTCTACAAAATAAATTTAAAAGAAGGAACAAATGCAGTAAGTTGCACTAATATTGTTTATTATGATAACCAAAATAGGACTTTGCCTGTTGGTCAAGACTTGTCTACAAATATTTTGATGGATACATCTAAAATGCATTTAAAAGTACAGAAAAAATCTATTTTTAAAATAGCAGAATATGAAAATGAAAGAGACGATTTTTCATCTATGAGTATTAAAACAATTCATATTTTTGAATATGACATAGAAGAGGAAAGAGAATAGGGAATTTATTGTTACAATTCACGGCTTATTTATATTAACTAAAGAGTTATAATATATTATTTTTTATACATTCCCAACTGCTAACAGTTTGTAGATAAACTTCTGCGGTGCAGTTGCTCCTCGAATTTTATTTACAAACTATAACTTGTTGGTCCCCACATTCATTCCTAAAAAATAATATATTATAACTCTTTAGTTATTCTACAATTTTAAATATTACTGTGAATTGTAACAATTTCTTAGATGTTTGAACTAAGTGAATTACAGATAAATGAACTAAAGTGCCTTTATTTCATATAATATAGTAAATTTATATTATATGAATGGAGGCATTTATTTTGAAATTTGTAAAGAAATTATTAATATTTATTTTAATAATAACACTAATGTTTTTTATTAACACAAATATGGTATGTGCGGTAACACCAAGTTCAGAGCCAGCATATCAAGGGATTGATGTTAGTGATTGGCAAGGATACATAGATTATAGCAGAGTAAAAGCAAGTGGAATAGATATTGTTTATATAAAATCAAGTCAAGGCAGTAATATAAAAGATGCCTATTTTGATATAAATTATGAAAATGCAAAAGCAAATGGATTAAAAGTAGGATTTTATCATTTTTTAACAGCAACAAATACAGCAGAAGCGGAAAGAGAAGCACAATTTTTTGCATCAGCAATATCAGGAAAAGTACCAGATTGTAGACTAGCAATGGATTATGAAGTTTTTGGTGGAGTAAGTGTTGCAGAGATAAATAACATAGCACAAGTTTTTTTAGAAAGTGTAAAAAGGTTAACAAATAAAGAAGTAATTATTTATAGTGACTTAAGTAATAGTAGAGATACCTTTGGAATTGAATTAGCGCGAAACTATCCATTATGGCTTGCTTATTATGGAAATTACAATGAATTAAATAATATAGAAAACAACTGGGAAACATGGCAAGGAGTACAATATACAGATAGAGGAATTGTAAATGGAATTAGAGGAAATGTAGATAGAGATATTTATACAAAAGAAATATTTTTAGATGAACCATCTGGAATACCACAAACAGAAAATCCAAATAACACAATTAATACTGAATCTGTATTTTATACAGTACAAAGGGGAGACACTTTATCAGAAATTGCACAAAAATATGGAACAACAGCACAAGAATTAGCAAGTATCAACAACATAACAAACCCAAACTTAATATATCCAGGTGAACAATTACGAGTATTAACAAACTCAACAGTAAATGGAAGTGAAACAAGAGGAACAGGGAGTATAACATATACAGTAAGGAGAGGAGATACACTATCACAAATAGCGATGGCATATGGAGTAACAATAGCACACATAGTAGAAATAAATAACATACAAAATCCAAACCTAATATATCCAGGACAAAAACTAAGAATAACAGACAGTAATAATAAAACATTAAACCAAGAAATACAGCAAACAGGAAATTTAAACAATGGTAGTACAAATAATGGAAACTCAAATACAGGAACACGATATAGATATGTAGTAAGAAGAGGAGACACACTATCACAAATAGCAAAAATATATGGTGTATCAGTTGCATATTTAGTAAGAGTAAACAATATATCAAATCCAAACTTAATATATCCAGGACAAATTATAAGAATTTAGTTAACAAAGTTGCCAAAAGGGACGGGTTTTTTTGGCAACTTTCAAAGTTGTTATTATACAAAGGAACTTTTTGCTAACTACTAGACAAATATATTAATATGTGATAATATTTAAAGGTATTTCAACTTAACATATGCCGATGTTAAGTTAGCTGTGTGAAACGAAGTTGAGCTACAGATAACTTATCAGTGAAATAGCATAGTGTGAATTAGTATATGCCGATGTGGCGGAATTGGTAGACGCACTGGACTCAAAATCCAGCGGGAAACCATGTGGGTTCGAGTCCCACCATCGGTACCATATTAATATTAAAATAATTAAAAACGAAAAATGAAAATAACAAAGTGTTATTTTCATTTTTCGTTACTTTTGTGATTGATTAGTTTTTAAATGACAAAATTAGTCTGCGTTAGTGTATTTATTTTATTACTAATCTTTCCAGATTACCATAACATGTGATTTATATTCTCTGCTATAAGGTGAAAATTCATTTACTAGGAATCCTTCGTTTTCTAGTCTATCAATTAACCAAGGATTTAAATTTCTATTCAGTTCTTTGTGACTCTTATAGCCACGTTTTGCAAGCCTTTTATATTTCCGCAACAAGTGAAAATACCAAAACCGGTTAAAGAATGAGCCATTTTTTGATTCAACTATTTGTGCATATTTTTCAGCTTTATTCATATATATTGCCTCCTTTGAAACACAACTAACCAATTTTTCATTAAAAAACCTTTCAACCACAATTAGAATTTAATGCAACAAAACTACATATTAAAACATATTAAGTAATTTTATTAAATATGAAAATTCATCAAAATTTGTTTGAATTTTCTATACATTTTAAGTATAATGATTATATTCATACAAAAATACAAATCAATATGATATAATAAATTTATCAAAAGGAGAATATGAATGTTTATATTAGCACAAATATTGAGTTTAATTGCAATGGTAATAAATGTGGTGGCTGTCCAACTAAAAACAAAAAAACAAATATTATTATCAATAGTAGCTGCAAATATATTTTTTGTTACAAGTTACATATTATTAGGTGCATATACTGGAGCATTAACATGTATAATACTCATTAGTGTAATCATAATAAACACAATATTAGAAGATAAAGGGAAAAAAACACCTAAAATATTAATAGGAATATATTCAATAATATATATAGTAATAGGTATTATTACTTTTAACAGTTTGATAGATATATTACCTATAATAGCATCAATACTATTTATAGTAACACTTAGGCAAGAAAAAGAAAAATATGTAAGGTTATTAATATTAGGAAATTCAATATCGTGGATTATTTATGATTTCATAGTGAGTGCATATTTAACAAGTATTTCTGATTTGTTTACAATAGTATCAACTATTACTGCTATATATAGATATGATATAAAGAAAGAAGTGAAAGAAAATGAAGCAAATACAAGTATTGAAAGCCAATAGAAAACACAAAGAATTTATAATACATGCAAATAAAGTAATAAATAATACTAATGAAACAGAACAAACAAATGGATTAGAGAGAAACATAGATAAAGATTATTTTTGTGATAATCCTAAATTTAATTGTTTAGTTGCAGAGATAGATAATAAGCCAGTTGGTATGATTTTGTATTCATATTTCTATTGGGCAAATGATGGAGAAGTTTTATGGATTTCTCAAATGTTTGTTGAAAAAGAATATAGGAAATGTGGAGTGTTTTTTAAATTAATAGAGAAATTAAAAGAAGAAAACAAAGCTATAAATATAGTGTCTTGTGCGACTGGTGACGAAAATAAAAGAATGCAAAAGATTTTAAGATATTATGATGCAAAAGAAATAAATTTGAAATTTTATTATAAGAAAATATAAAATAAATATCAGTTTATATTACTGAAATTATATCTGTAATGTAAACTGATATTTTTTACAAATCATATATAATATTTATCAATTTAGAAGCCTCTTGTTTTAGTAATACTTTATCTTTTGAGACATTAGAATTTGAAACAAAAGGAGAGCCAAAAGTTACAGTTACCTTAGAAAAAAAGCGAGGTCTACCGAGTTATATGAACAGGAATAATCGGAATACTAGTTATAGCAGAAATATAAACAGCACCACTTCTAGTATTCCTTTTATTGTACTTATAATTTTCTTCAAAAATTCCACCTTCTGGGAAAAGAAGAAGTCTAATTTTATCTTGTTTTAATAATTTTAAAATGCGTTTAGTTCCTTTTATGTCTTTTTTATCTCTTTCAATAGGAATAGCATTACAATATGATAAAAAATTAGCAACTAACTTATTTTTAAACAGTTCAGATTTTGCAACACTATACATATTATTTATTTTTGGATAAAGAAAAATAGGGTCAAAAACTGTTGAGTGATTTGGGCATATTAAACATTTATCATATTTGTCTAAAATGTCTAAATTTTCGTATTTAACACGAAATAGAAAATGGCAAACAAATGCTATTATTATATTTTTAACTAATTTGTACATAAAAAACAGTCCTTTCAATTATAAAATTTTATTGTCACAAATTTGTTTTATGTGATTTATTGCAATTTTATAATTACATTCTAGAAGTCATTGTAGCATAGATGTTAGTAATTATCAATTTTGATATAATATAAAACAAGGACACCTTTAAAAATCAAAGGTGTCCTTGAGGAGTAAGTGAAACTTTCATTACATAGTTTCACCAATTATCACCATTATAAATATCATCATATAGAATTGCTTCATTTTTGTTGAAATAAAACAAATCCTTTACAGTGTGATTTTCAATGGAAATGCGTAATTTCTTCCCATTAAGGCTATCTACGCTGCCATTTGTTTCAAGTGCATCTAATAACTGATGCGTACATGTCCGTTGGTGACCATCTTCTAAATTCCACCAAAATGTAATGGACTTTTGAATATTGTATGCATCTTCATCATAAAGTACTATAAACCGTAATGACAAGTTTCCACAGTCATCATACATAACTTTTGCTCCTTCGATAGTTGCTGCTTTTAATGTTTCCATAATGTATCCTCCTTTATTGAAATTACAACAGTATTAATTAAATTATACTATATTTTACATAAGATAGCAAATTTACAGAAACTATGGATAAAATTTATTAAATTATAGTTTACAAAATCCTTGAAAAAATCACAAAACTATATTATCATTTATTAAAATAATATAAGAATAATAATCAAATAAGGAAAATAAAAAATGAAAAACAAAGAAAAATTATCATTCAGTTCAAAAATCATAATAATAGACAGAATGCTAGGAAATATAATAGAACTATTTTTAAACACATTTTTAACAGCATACTTTTACAAAATCACGCCAGACAATATGATTTACATATCAAGCTATTACATAATCTCGTGGATTAGTGCCACAATAGGAGCATTCATATTAGGAGATTATATAAAAAGAAAAAACAAAGTAAAATTATATCGATATGGAACACTAATAAAATGCATATACATTTTACTAATAATAATATTAAAAGAAAAGATATTAGACTATGTATGGCTAATAGCAATAATATATGGAATATCAGTATCAATGACAGGCTTTCCATTTAATATGATGGAATCTGAATTAGTAAGTCAAAAAGAAAGAACAAAATATATGGGATATAAGGCAGCAATAGGCGAAGTGGCAAAAGTACTTATACCAATACTTTTAGGAGCATATATCACATATACATCATATCAAGTTGCAGCTGTACTAGTATTAATATTTTCTATTATCAAATTAATTAACACATATTTTATAGAAAACAAAAACATAGAAAAAGAAAAATTGAATTTAAGGAAATGTGCAGAAGCAATAAAGAAAAACAAGAATTATCCAATTAAAAAACTATATGCAATTGAATTTTTAAAAGGAATAACAGTTAATGGAGTTTTAAGCATAATAATTTCATTATTAATTGTATACGAAGTAAAAACAGATTTGAACTTAGGAATGTGGTCTTCATTCTTTTCTGTATGTACAATTCTAACTATGTTAATATTTGCAAAAAAATATGATAAATATAATTCAAAAAAAATATTAACAATATGTTCAATTGCGATTATAACAAGTTTTGCATTACTGTTGTTTTCAATAAACTTAACAACAATTATTTTATATAATATCGTGTACTATGTATTTATAGAAATATTAAAAAATATTACTGAAATACGATTGTTTGATTATTCTAACAAACCACCATTTGATAAAAAGTTTAATACGGAATATTTTGTATTTAGAGAAGTATTTATAAATTTGGGTAGAGTAGTAGGATATATTGTATTATTAATAGTTGGATTAAGCCACAATGCAAATTATTTAAAAGTGCTGTTCTTATTCACAACAATTGCACTAATGCTAATGATAATAATTAGTAGAAAAATAAAGTTAGAACAAAAGGTAGGATTTACAATAGGAAAATTTGCACCATTACATAAAGGGCATCAATATTTAATTGAAACAGCAATTAAAGAGATGGACAAGTTTATTGTAATTATTTATGAGACTGATTTAATTAATGTACCAATAGAAATGAGAGCAAAATGGATTGAAAAATTGTATCCAAATGTAGAAATAAGATATGCAAAAAATCCACCAAAACAGTATGGATTAGACAAAGAAAGTGTGGATATTCAAATGGAATATTTGAGCAATATAATAAAAGATATCAAGCCAACTCATTTTTATAGTAGTGAGCCTTATGGAAAGTGTGTTGCTGATAGTTTAGAAATTGTTGATAGAAGAATTGATAATAAAAGGGAACAAGTTAATATTAGTGCTACTGAAATAAGAAATGGATTTGATAATAGTAAAGAATGGCTTGATGAAGTTGTTTATGAAGATTGTAAAAAGTATATAAATGAAAAGTAATTTTTGTCTTGACAAAAAAAGGAAAATAAGATAATATTTTTAACGAATAAAACAAAAAATTAAGGAGGAATTATAATGGAATTAAAAGGAAGCAAAACAGAAAAAAATTTAATGGAAGCATTTGCAGGAGAATCACAAGCAAGAAATAAATATACATATTTTGCAAGCAAAGCAAAAAAAGAAGGATATGAACAAATAGCAGCTATATTCCAAGAAACAGCAGATAATGAAAAAGAACATGCAAAAATATGGTTTAAATTACTACAAGGTGGAGATATAAAAACAACATCTGAAAACCTAAAAGCAGCAGCAGAAGGAGAAAATTATGAATGGACAGATATGTACGATAGAATGGCAAAAGAAGCAAAAGAAGAAGGATTTGACCATATAGCATTTTTATTCTCTGAAGTAGCAAAAATTGAAAAAGAACACGAAGAAAGATATAAAAAATTATTAGAAAATGTAGAAGGTGGATTAGTATTTAGCCGTGATGGTGATAAAATTTGGAAATGTAGAAATTGTGGACATATTGTAATTGGAAAACAAGCTCCAGAAATTTGCCCAGTATGTGCTCATCCAAAAGCTTATTTTGAAATCAAAGCAGAAAATTATTAATAAAAATTTGAATTTTATATAATAGAAAAGTGGATATTAAATAACAATGTCTGCTTTTTTATATTGTAGAGAAAATCAACAATTTTTGATTTGCAACAAGAAAGGAGGTCGCCTTAAAAGGTGACCTCCTCTTTGCTGAATAGGGTTGAATTATTAAACTGTAGAGCCTGACTAGTGGTATAAAAGATGCTTAGACTCTTCACACCTTTCTGCACTTTGTCAAGTGCACCACATCTGTAAGGCGAATCCTACAGGATAATAACCTGCTATTTTCATAGTTCTTCCTCCATAGAGACGCGTGTACGGCCACGCCACTATAAAAATATGGTTTAGCCATCAGTATAAAATACATACTAATGACAGTGACAGTGTACAGCCAGTTTTGGCAAATACAAACATATTTTACCATAAATATTTACATAAGTCAATAATTTTTTGTGATTTTTAGTTAGTATATGATTAATTTATGATAATGTCTTAAGTAATAACTTTAGAAAATGTCCCAAC
>CANPDB010000009.1 GCA_947572725.1 uncultured Clostridium sp.
ATACTATATTTATTTTATTTTGACTACTTACCCACTCGATTTAGCGAAGAGCCATATTCTTTAAAAAGTTCTAATAATTTAGATTTTCCACTTCTTCTTACTCCAGTAATGACTTTTATATCAGGAGTTCCAATTATATCTATTAGAGTCTTAAGATAATCTCTTTTTATTAATTTCATATTTTCCACCTCAAAAATATTATATCAGTTTCATTTCCCAAAATCAAGTTTTTTAAAAATTTGGGAAGTTGCATTTTATAATTATATTATATGCAAATTTTATCTGTATATAATATAACTTTTATTAATAATAAGTTAAAACATAAAAAACACTGTATTATCAAAGTTTTGTGCAGAATAGTGTAGGAGTAAAATAATAGAACTCAGCTATCTATATTCATCCTCCAAATTAAATTTTTATTTTCATTTATAGCTATTTTATCAAAAATGTAGCATAAAGTGGTATAGACTTTATATTATTAGATATTCCAAAATTCTTAGTTGAAATTCTTATAGCGTATTTAGGATTATACCTTTTCATATAAACATTAAGACTTTTACTTCTAACATTATCATCGGCTTTTACCTCAATAGGTATTATTCCATCATCATTATATAATATAAAATCTACTTCAGCTTGATTGCCTGACTCCCAATATATTAAAGAATTTTTATTTGCTATTAATTGTGTTGCAACATAGTTTTCTGCAATAATCCCTTTGTATTGTAAAAGATTATCTAACATAATATCATTATATTTTATTTGTAGCATATTTAATAATATACCTACATCACTTAAATATAGTTTAAAATGATCATCTATAATAAAACCTAATGGTGGTATTTCTACTTTATTTAATATTGGGCATTTGTGAACCATAGTGCTTGAAAGTAACCAATTTAGAGATGTTTCATAATCTCTTTTTCTAGCATTTGATGATATTTTTCCATATTGAAATTTATTGCTTTGATTTCCAAGTTGTGATGGAATAGATTTATATATAGTTTCTATTTTGCTAGCTTCAAATTTATTTTCAACATACTTATTCATATCATTTAAGTATGATTGATAAATATCTTCGATAATGCTTTTATCATATTTTAAAATATCCTTATCATTGGCAATTAAATTTTTTATAGATTCTGGCATTCCTCCAACACATAAATATAATCTATATAAATCTAAAGCTTTACTATGTAATACAGAATCCATTGCAATATTCTTTTCGTAACAGCTTCTTATTTCATCAATAAGAGCATAACTTCCATTAGCCATCAAAAACTCTTCAAAATCCATAGGATACATATTTATCATTTTTACTTTACCAACTGGAAATGAAGAATGCATTCTTTTTAATTTTACTCCTAGTAAGCTTCCTGCACAAATTATTTTAAATGGTTCTTCATTTTCGTTAAAATATTTTAATGCACTTATTAGCTCTTCAGATTCTTGTATTTCATCAAAAAATATTATTGTACTTTGAAGATCAATATCAATATCTAGGTATATTTTCATTCTCTTAAATTTATCTAATGTATTGATCTCTTCTTTAAATATTTTTATTACTTCAGAATGTTCTAATAAATTTATATATATATAATTTTCAAATTCATTTTTGCAAAATTCATTTATAATATATGTTTTTCCTATTTGTCTTGCACCAATTATCATTAATGGTTTTTGAATATTGGTATTTTTCCAATTTATTAATTCTTGATAAATTTTTCTTTCCATAGCAATACCTCCATATTAATAGTATATACCACTTTTTTTATAAAAATCAACTTAATTTCACGTTTTTAACACATGCTTTAACAAGATGTATCACGTTTTTGATACATTGTTTTACATATTTTCACATTATTATAAAAACAGTCTTTTTTTAATAATTCAATCATTTCTTCTCCATGTAATTTGTAACCAGTTTCTTTCCAATATTTATCTGCACTTTGCCCATTTGTGTCTATCGTTAATTGGTTCATTTTTCTAAGTTTTAGGCTTCCTTTGTTGATTTTTTCTACAAAAGTAGTTTTTTTAGCAGAAGGAGCTAAATTTGAAAATTCAGAGTTTACTTCTCTTTGAATAAGACATAAATTCCCGAAATTATCCAATCCTTCTTCATGTGTCCATTGGTCAAAAGTTCCTTTTGATGGGTGTTGTGGATACCAATGTTCTACAGAATTTCTAAATTCAAAATCAAAATCGATTTTTTCACTTTTTGCTTTCCATAATAAATAATCTAAATAATTAAATACTATATGTGGAGTATTAACTCCCATATTGTCAAAATTATTTATGTTTAAAAATTCTTTACAAGCTTTTCTAGCAATCTCTTCTGTAATTCCTAAATATTCATTGATTGAATTTTCTAAATTGCAGGATTCTTGTTTTTCATATAACCAACTTAATAATTCAGTAATCCAATGCATAATTTTAGGCGAAATATAAGAAACACGTAAACAAGATTGTATCATTAAATTCATTTTGTTTATCTTTTCGTTATCTTCTGCAAAAATGGTATTAATAGGATATGCATTCTTATTATTTGAACTATTTGAAACCTTTAATTCCTTTAAGCTCCATTCGCCATTTTTATCATCATCTGTATATTGTCTTTTTATTATGTATTTATCAAATAAAAATCTTAATTTTAGTAAGAAATCTATAAAGGCCATTGCAAACTGTTCTCTATTTATATTTGAATCTTTCCAAATTCCATTTTCTACAACACTTTTAAAGTCATTTACTAATTCTTTGTCATCTAATAATTCTCCAAATAATGCTTTTCCTTCTCTTGATACAATTTTTTCCTTTTTTACGAATATACGAAGTGCATGTAATAAAAAATATGGAAAATTAATAATACTTTCAAATCTTTTTTTACTTTCTTTATCTTCAATGTTGTTTTCTTTTTCTATGTCTTCTTTGGTTATTGTATCAATTATATCAATGGTAATTTCTTTTTTATTATTATCTTGATTTTTACTTTTTTCGATTTCTTCATTCTGCAAGTTATTTAATATGGGTATTTTATTCCATTCTTCAGTAAATATTTTGCCTCTATCTAGGTTATTAAAGTTCATTTGTACATATGTATTCATGTCACTACAAGCATCCCAGACTTTAGCAAATATTTGACTTTTAATATAGCTAAGTTTTTCTTCGTCACCAAATTGTTTATCTTCTATAATATAACTCATCAAACTAGCTTTTAAAATATCTGTTTGTTCTAGTTGTTCTCCACGTGTATTCATAATTTCAAAATATCTATTTAAATCTGTGTTTTCAGGTACTTCAATACGATATAATTTTACTTTGCTTAATTTTTCCTTGAACTGATTTATAAAATTGTTATCTTCTTTCTCTTTTTCCCTAATTGAATTTTTTATATCTTCTATTCCTCTTAAAAGAGTTTCTTCGCATTCTACCGTATTTAAATTTTCTTCATTTAAGTGAATTAGTGTATAATTTGACTTTTCTCTACAATCAAAAGATAAAATCTTTGGTGTTTGTATTCCCAGTACATTGAAAAGTAAATATAAAGCTGTTAATCTCTGTTGTCCATCTATTACTTCAAAATTCTTTCCATCTTTTGCAACAATTAAAGTTCCTAGAAAATAATTTTCAGTGTCACTTTTTATATCGTTTATATCTTCAATAAGCTGGAAAATTTCATTTCTTTCCCACGCAAATGCTCTTTGATAAAGTGGAATTATATATTTTATATCTTCCTCAAAAAAGAGTTTTTCAAATACATTTATTTTCTCTACTTTATTGCTCACTTTTATTGTCTCCTTTCAATTTAAGTAAATCATTATATAATTTTTTCCAATTTGCGTTCTTTTCTAGTTTTTGTTGTTCAACATATGTATTTATTTGTATATTTTCTATCTCTGTATGTAATCGTGATTGTGCAATTTTGAAAAACATTGGTATAGAATTAGAATATTGTTTAGTATCACCGTTTTCAATCGCATATTTATTAATACTATCATATCCTAATCTTTCCATATTCACTCTAAGCATAAATGCCCATAAAAACAATTTTTTAACAGCTCTTTCTTCAAAATTGTGAAATCTATCATAGTAGAACATAAGCACACACCAAAAGAGATTTTTTGTATAATTATATCCCATTCCTTTTTTTACTTTTAAAATCTCATTTAATTTAGTAAATTTAGAATTAGTAGCTATTTCTAATTTTATATCATCTAACATTTTAAGATAATATTCAACCATATCAAAGTAGTCTTCTCCTTCTACAAATGGTTCCGTTATCTGAAAATATGGTATTGCCTTTTTGGCACGTTTCGCATAAGTATAATTTGTATTTTCAGCTATTCCCTTATATATATCAATTTCTTTAGCAGTAAAAGTTTTTGTATTAAGTTGTTTAGCCCAATTGGTTATAGGAAATAAATACCATTCAAAAAGTTCACTTATTTTTTTCGCATCTACTGCTTCCCATTTTTGTACTGCATGTCTCATTTCATGAGGATTTCCTTGCATGGCTCTTAAATGATAAGCTTTTAATAAATCATGGGGATATAATGCTTTACCTCTTGTGTTTTGTGAGTCAAATAATTGAAATGCTTCTGTTTCAGTATTAACTTTAAGTACCACTACTTCTAATATTTCTTCCATTGCATTACAAACTTTTTTCTTATATTCATCATCTTTTATTGAAAGCCAATCTTTAATAAACATATAATTGTTATATATATTAGATTTTGAAATTGAATTGTTAAATTTAATTTTGAATATTGAACAATTATTTTCTGGAAACACATTTACAAATTTACTTATTAATGCAAGAGAAATTATTCTTTGTTGACCGATCTACAATGTCGATTTTGGTATTATTGTTATGTACAATAATTGTTCCTATCCTATATTTAAATTCGTTATATTTCTCTGAATTTATAATTGCAGTATCTATATCTTGAAGTAAATCTAACATATTTTTTTGATTCCATTTATATGGTCGTTGATAGTCTGGAATATTCAGATTTTCTATTGATAGTAATTCTTTTATATTAAATATGTATTTTTGGTTTTCTTTTCCCAAAATAAATCCTCCTTTTAATTGTATGGCTATTGCTTAAAATATTTTATAATAACAATATTAATTTGTAAATGTAATTGGTCATATAATGTTGCTGTTAAAAAAATTCTTTCTTTCAAATGTATATATAGGTACAAGTTTTCTCTTATGTTTTGAACTTTGAAACCTTTTTAAAATTTCTTGTTTTGCACTTTCATCTGTGTTTCCAGTCTCTATTATTTCCGCAATTTGACTATATTTGATACCCATTTTTTCCTCATCAGTCAAACCACCTAATCCATCATTTGGAGCTTTATTCAATATCTTTTTTGGAACACCTAAAATTCTTCCAATTTCTAATACTTCATCTACTGTAAAGTTACCAATTGGATTGAAATCTGAACTATTATCTCCCCATTTTGTTGTATATCCTACCATAGCCTCACATAGGTTACCTGTTCCAATTACCAAATAACCTAAAGTTTGAGCTATTCCATATAAAGTTGTCATTCTTAATCTTGGCTTCATATTGATGGTAGATTCTTTTGATAATTCTTGTGATAATTGCAAATTAATTTCTTTTTCCATTTCTTCGTAGCAACTGCTTAAATCTATTTTTATAAATCTTACTCCAAAAGTTTCTGCAACTAATTTTGCATCTTCGAAATCGCTATTTTGTGAATTACATGGCATAGATACTGCAACAACATTTTCTTTTCCAATTGCTTTTGTTGCCATTGCAAGAACTGTTGCCGAGTCCTTTCCCCCACTATTTCCTATTACAATTCCTTTTGCTCCTGAATTTGCTACAAATTGTTGTATCCATTTAATCGCATTTTCTGCTTCTTTTTGTAATATATGTTTTTCTAACATAATTAGCCTTCTCCTTTATTGATATAATTTATTTTCTAATACATATGATATAACTTCATCTGGTATTAAATATTTAACACTTTTTCCTTCTTTAAGCTTTTCTCGTACAAAGGTTGAACTTAGATTGCTTGTTATTGTATTTTTAGCTTTTATAAATGATTGCTTGTTTTCCTTTAAAAATTCATTTGATTCTAATATTTGTTCAACACTATCTTTATCTCTTTCTAATACATAAATTTTAAAGTCTTTTACAATTTCATCTGCTTTTACCCATATATTTAATTCTTTTAAATTATCACTTCCAAGGATAAATGCAATTTCATATTCTGGATACTCTTTTTGGAATTTTCTTAAAGTCTCTATTGTATATAGAGGCCTGTTACTATCTATTTCAATTCTTGATACTTCAAATTTTTCATTTTTATCACAGATATTTTTTAACATTTTATATCTATGTTCGTTACTAATTAAATCTGCTTTTCTATATTTGCTATTAACTGGCACAAATACAATTTTTTCTATGTTGTCGTATTCATTTATTAGTTGTTCTGATAATGAAAAATGTGAGTTTAATGGTGGGTTAAAACACCCACCAAATACTGCTATTTGTTTCTTTTTCATAATTTTCTCCACTTATTATATTATTTCATTGACTTACATTTGATTGTGAGTTTGTAGTCTTAGTAGTATTTTGTGTATTAGTTATATTAGTAGAAGAATTCATGTTTGAAGAACTTGTATTACTATTAGTATGTTGAACAGAATTAGAAGTATTTGTACTAACATTTTGTGTTACATTACTGTTAGTATTATTACTAATATTACTGTTTTGGTTAGAATTAGTTTTGTTAGAAGAATTTGTTGTATTAGTTGTAGTATTAGTGTAAGTATTTTTATCTTCATTAGGTTCTTCCTTAATAACATTTGCATTACTATTGCTGTTTGTAGTAGTATTATTATCTTTTATAGTAGTACTACTATTTGTAGTTGTATTTCTTCTTGATTTAGAATCAGTTTTTACTTCAGAACCACTATGTTCTGTACACTTTTTTGGTTCTGTAAACATTAAGAAATATTCTTGATATGTATCAGGACATCCCGTAGTTGCTTTTAGACCTGTTTTTGAGCACACTGTCACAGTATTAATTGAATTTGGTTTGTCAAATCTTGCAGATGATAAGCCTGAATGTATATTAGACATAACACTTGCCCAAATTAGTCCTGCTGGATTTTTTTCATGATATTCTATTGATTCATTTTGGTCATAGCCATACCAAGTTACTGCTGTATAATATGGTGTAAAACCACATAGCCATCTGTCGTAGTTTTCATCAGTTGTACCTGTCTTAGCAGCAACATCCATTCCTGATATTGAACAATAAGTTGCAGTACCATTTGAGCCTAAAACTGGCTCTGTTAACAATTCTTGTACAATGTATGCAACTTCCTTAGAGACTACTTTTCTAGTTTTTTGTTTACTTTCAAGTATTAATGTTCCATTCTTTTTTTCGATTTTACTATAAAATGTAGGTTCTATGTATACCCCATCATTTGCAATTGTAGCATATGCTCCTGCCATCTCTAATGGACTAATACCATTTTGAAGTCCACCAAGTGATAATACTAAATTGTTGTCTTCTTCTGTTAAAGTTGTTATTCCCATTTTTTCCAAATATTTAATTGATTTACTTGGTTTTAGTTTTTCCATAATTTCTACAAAAGGTATATTTTGTGAAGATTCTACTGCTCTCCTAACTGTAACTTTTCCTAAAGGTGGATTATAATCTGTTGGATGATATCCATCTGCAAAGTCTCTTTCTGTGTCATCATAAATTGATGCTCCTGTAATAATTTTTTTATCTATTGCAGGTAGTAAAACTGAAAGCGGTTTTATTGATGAACCAGTTTGTCTAATACTTTGTGTTGCTCTATTTAGTGAACGAGATTCTGTTTTCTTTCCTAGCCCACCTGTACAGCCTAATACATAACCTGTTTTATGGTCTATTATTATCATTGCAGCTTGACTTGAATTTCCTTCGGTTTTAGCTTTTAAGCTATATTTACTTTTCTCAAATTCTGTCTCTGTTTTTGTTTGTATATTTGAGTTTTGTGTACTATATATATCTAGTCCAGCCATATTTATGTAATTAGTAGCAAAAGTTTCAGAAATGTCATATTTTTTTGCAATATCTTCTATTATTTCTAAAATAAGTGCATCTGTATGATAAGAATAAACTGCATCATTTGATTCGATTTTTCCTTTACTAAATTTTAATCCATTTTCTACATTTGATATTGCTTCATCATAAGCAGATTGTTCAATGTTCTTCAATTCTAACATTTTTCCAAGCACAATTTTAGTTCTCTTTTTAATTTTTTCTGTATTGTCATTATCATTAAATGGATTATAAGAATTTGGTGAATGGTTAATACCAGCTAAAAAAGCACATTCTTCTAAGCTTAAATCTTTTGATGATTTGTTAAAATAGTATTTTGCTCCTGTTTCAACACCATATAGATTTGGACCTACATAAATAACATTTAGATATGTTTCTAATATTTCGTCTTTATTTAAGCATGTTTCTAATTGAATTGCTTTCCACCATTCTTTTACTTTTCTTGTTATACTATCTGTTGAATCTCCTGTTAAATTTTTAACTAATTGTTGTGTAATTGTACTTCCGCCATATGATGATGAACCTGCGTGAAATACATATGAAGCTATTGCTCCTCCTGTTCTCTTTATGTCTATTCCTCCATGTGAATAAAATCGTTCGTCTTCTATTGCTACATAAGCATTTTTTAAATTGCTTGGCATATCTGATAATTTTATATTTTCTCTGTTCTTTTCACTACCTAATTCTGCAATGACATTTCCATCTGTATCTTTTACTGTTGAAGCTTCATTTTTTATCATATCTTGTGCTAATATTTTCCATCTGTTAGTTGATATTCCCAAATTAATTCCTAATAAAATTATGGCAATAACAATTAATATGAAAAGTATTATTTTAATTTTGTAAAATCTATTTTTTTCTTTCTTCTTTTTTTTACTTTTCTTTCTATTTCTTCGTCTTGATGTAATTTCGTTTTCTAAAAGTTCTTCATCTTCATTTCGCATTTCTCTCTTTTTTCTTCTTTTTGGTTTATTCAAATCTATCACTTTCCTTAATTAAATACTAAATTCTAGTAACTAAAATTATTTTTGTTTAAATTTTTCTATATATTTGTAATTATATCATTATTCTTAGTTTGTATTCAATAGTTATATTTCATTTTATTTAATATTTAGTTATTAATTAATGGTTGGATATATTATATAATAAATGCTAGTATATAAATATTTATAAAGTATCAAATGTAACTAAAATATATTTTGGGCAAGATTATGTCATCTTGCAAATTATGTAAAATTATATTATAATAGGTATCATAAAGTAATTTTATAATTGCTCTATTCCCTAAAATTCCACTAATTAGTGAGGGAATAGAATTTCCTCACTTTTAGTGTTTATATAGAAACTTGAAAACTGTGCAACCAATATATATAAAGGAGGAAATATTTATGACAAAAAGGAAAGGTATTTTTGTGGTAGTAGTAGTTGTTGTTGTATGCATTTTATCACTAATTTTCTGTGATAAACGGGCAGAAAAACTTCAGAAGCAGGTAAAAATCTCTGATTCAGAACTTGAAGAATACACTGCATTGGCGTATGATTTATCAGAAGTCAATGTTGGTAATATTTCAAAAATTCTGATACAAGGAAAAAAGCAAAAAATTTCTTTTGTTTTTCCTGGAAGCGGCAAGCAAACTGTAACAATTGACTATTCAGGAGTGCGGGATTATCATATAAATTCAAGTAAAGTCACTAAAGAACAGATAGATTCGTCTGTAATAGTTTTAAATAAGCTACTGAACCTGAATACCGACAATTTTTATCGCATTGAATTTGACAATGCGGAGAAAATCATATCCATTCAGGCAGATTCGACAAGTAAAGGAGTATTCATTGTCGAATTATCAAAAGATGAACGTAGCAATAGAACTTTGAATCCAACAAAAAATACATATGATGATATTTACATTTGGGAAAAAGGACTGCCCGCATGGATCATTTTTGCTACAATAATAACAATTCTCTATGTATTAGAGCAGTATTTAAAAAAAAGGAACAATACAAAATAATAAGCAACCAAAAACCTTTCTTAAGTCCACACAGCATCGAATTTTAGATGCTGTGTGGACTTTTTCATTTTTTTAGTATATAATTCAAAATATAAACTATATATTATCATAAACAATTATACAAAAATGGGGGTACATTATGATAATAACAAAAATAGAAACAAACTTGAAAAGGAAAATGTTACTATATAAAACAGAAAAACTTTCCTTATTACCTATTTCAGATTTAGTTGAAAACAATGTAATTAGTATTGATTCTAAACAACATTTTCAAACTTTAATAGGTTTTGGTGGAGCTTTTACAGAAAGTACAGGATATGCTTTAAGCACAGTAAATAAAGAACATTATAATAAAATCATAGAAGATTATTTTTCAGAAAATGGATTAAATTATTCACTTTGTAGATTACCTATTGGAAGTTCTGATTTTGCATTAGATAGTTACTCATATTCATACAAAGAAGATTTATCCGATTTTACTATTGAAAGAGATAAAAAATATATTATTCCAACAATAAAATCTGCACAAAAGCAAAATAGAAATTTACAATTTGTAACTTCTCCTTGGTCTCCCCCTGCTTTTATGAAAGATAATAAAAATCTATATTATGGTGGGAAGTTATTAAACAAATATAAAAAGACTTGGACAGAATATTTAGTTAAATATGTTGAGGCTTATCTAGCTGAAGGAATTAATATTAATTATATGACAATACAAAATGAACCAAATGCAAGCCAGCCTTGGGAGTCTTGTAGATATACTGCTGAGGAGGAATCAGATTTATTAAGAAACTACCTCTTCCCTACTTTTCAAAGAAATCATTTAAAAACTAAATTTCTAATATGGGATCACAATAAAGATAATATTTTACAAAGAGCAATAGATTGTTTAGTAGATTATGGAGCAATAAACTGTGCTAGTGGTATTGCTTTTCATTGGTATACTGGTAGTCATTTTCAAAATATAAAAATGATTAATCAGTTATTTCCTGATAAATTACTTATTCATACAGAAGGTTGTACTGGTTATTCTAATTTTGATACACATGATGAATTGTCAAATGCTGAAATGTATGCAAGTGAAATAATTGGAGATTTAAATAATGGTGTTAATGGTTTTATTGATTGGAATATGGTATTAGAATATAATGGTGGTCCAAATCATAAGAAAAATTATTGTAATAGCCCTATTATGATTAATAAAAATCATAAAGATTATATAAAAACTCCATCATTTTATTATATTGCTCATTTTAGTAAATATATAAAACCAGGAGCAACAAGAATTCTTTTAAGTACTTTTTCTGAAAATGTTTTAGCAACTGCTTTTCAAAATCCAGATAATACTATAACTATTGTGTTATTTAATAAAAATAGTTTTAATATAGAATATAATTTGTGCTATCAAAATCATCTCTTTCATGATAATTTAGATAGCCACGCAATTGTAACTTTAATAATAAATGGAGTGTGAAATCTATGATAAAAAGAGAAGAAAATCCTGAATATTTAAATTCGTTTTTAGACTATTCTGCAACAATATTAAATAAATCACCTAATAGTATAAAAGAATATAATTACGATTTAGGAATGTTTTTACGATTTATAAAAATTCATTTTAATATGACAAAAGAAACAGAATTTAACGAAATTACTATTAATGATATTACTATTAATGATATTAAGAAAATTAAATTAGATGATATCCACGCCTTTTTGGCATATTTAAATAATACCTATCATAGTAAGGCTGCAACAAGAGCTAGAAAAGCTTCTACTATAAGAATATTTTTTAAATACTTAAGTCAAAAAGCTGGTTTAATAGAAATAAATCCTGCTCAAAATCTTGAAAATCCAAAATTAGATAGAAGGTTACCAAAATACTTATCTTTAGATGATAGTAAAAAATTGTTAGAAGTTGCATCAGATGAAGATAATAGAAATGCAGAAAGAGATTTTGCAATTACTACATTGTTTTTAAATTGTGGTATGCGTCTTTCTGAATTAGTTGGTATTAATATTAAAGACATCAATTTTAGTGATTGTAAATTAAATGTTGTTGGTAAAGGTAATAAAGAAAGAACTATTTATTTAAATAAGGCTTGTATGAAGGCAATTGCAGATTATATGGAAGTTAAACCAAAAGAAGGAATTAAACATGATAATAAGAATTCTGAAAAGGCCTTGTTTTTGAGTGAAAGGCGCGAAAGAATTAGTAATAGAACTGTTCAGCATATTATTTCTAAAGAGTTAGAAAAAGCAGGATTAGATACTAGAAAGTATTCTGTACATAAGTTAAGACATACTGCTGCTACTTTAATGTATCAATATGGACAAGTTGATATTCGTGCTTTGCAAGAATTGTTAGGTCATGAAAGTATTTCTACTACTGAGATTTATACTCATGTTAATAATGAACAAATTAGAGATGCTGTGGAACGCAATCCTTTAGCAAATTTGTAGATATTTATTAGAAAATGGGCACTGTCATCATTGACAAAGCCCATAATTGAGAAATTTTTAGAAATTATTAGAATTATAGAAAATTACATTAACAAACTCTAAAAGTCAATTTTTCCCTCAGAAAATGCTTTTAAGATTGACACTAACTGTGTCTTTTCTGCTGCTTGAACACGCTCCGATACCTCCTCAGCTGTATCTTCCGAAAATACTGGTACAGGAGTCTGCCAGATTATTGGACCTTTGTCATACTGTTCGTTGACAAAGTGCAATGTAACTCCCGAAACAGTTTCGTGATGGTTCACTACTGCTTTATGGACATGCATTCCATACATTCCCTTTCCGCCATACTTTGGCAGAAGTGCTGGATGAGTATTTATTACAGTATATTTCTCCAAAATCTTTGTTCCTATAGGTTTCAAATATCCTGCCAAGACTATAAGATCCAGATTATAAATAGTTAAGACCGTATACAATCTCTCATTTAACTCCTCGATGCTTGCAAAGTCGTCTATTATCCATTTGTCAATTCCAGCGTGCTTTGCACTTTCTAATGCAAAGCATTCTCTGTCAGAAATAACAATTTCAATGCTTAAATCTAGAATATCAGATTCAATTGCATCAATAATTGCCTGAAGTGTAGTCCCCTCTCCAGATACCAGTACTGCTATTTTCCGCACTTCTTTTTTCATAAAATTCCTCCTTTTTACTACCAAACAATAATATAGTTTCATTGCTTGTAACTTTTTAAGTTCACTGCTGACATAAATCCATTCGATTTATGTATACTATTATATCAAATTCCCTTACAATTTGCAATATTTTCTATTTGATATGAGGATTTTTATTATGAACTTTCAAATAATAAGGCTGTATATCTGGTAGTAAACTATCCATATAAACAATATTTCCATCCACTTCTTCTACTTTTAAATTAGGAAATGTACGCAATATTGTTCTGTTATCAAAAAAGCGATAAATAAAATTAGATAATTTTTCATTACTATAAATATCATCATACGCTTTTGCTAGAGCTTCTTTTTCTGGAACATTTAAATTATTTTCTACTTTCATTCTAATTAAGAAAAAGTTTACAGCTATACCTGTTATAACGCAATCTATAAATAATACAATAATCGTTGTTATAGTTACAATTTTCAAAGTTTTAAGAGAAAACTTTGTTTTAAACCAATCTATTAGCTTATCTACTTTGGGATTCACAGAACATATTAAATATATTGCTAAAAATCCCCAGAATATAGAAAAATAAACGCATATTCTACCATTAATATCTAGTGGCATATCAGAGTAATCCCACCATTTAACATGTAAAATCATTTCTCCAATTAAACTTACAAAATATTCAACAATAGAGCCAATTATAAAACCAAATATAAATAATCTATTATAATTTTTATAGTATTTGTGTAAAAATACTATCATTATAACTGCACCTACTCCATATATAGCACAAAAAGGTCCATATAAAAAACTTTGCCTACTCTCCCATACTCCTTTTGTTACAATTCCAAATAATGTTTCTATAATATATCCTAAAATACTATATATTATAAAATAAGCAAATATTCTCCATATGCTTATTCCTAATATTGTAAAGTTCTTTTTTTCGTTTTTTTCTTCATCTTTAGTTTCTTCTTTTATTTCATCAATTTCTTCTATTTCTTGTGGTTCTATTTCTTTTTCCATACAATCCTCCAAAATTTATATTAACTTTTCTAGTTCTTCTGTTTTTTGTTTATAAAATTTGATTGCATTTTTATATGTTTCTTTTGATTCTAAATCTACATCAACCATTTTTAATAACTCAATTGATTTTTTTGAGCATCCTTGCTTTAGCATTTCAATATAGCGTTTAACATATGGCTCTCCTTGTTTTATTATGTTTTCAGAAATTACAATTGCTGCTGATATTCCAGTTGCATATTTATAAACATAGAAGTCACTATAAAAATGTGGAATTCTTGCCCATTCATATTGAATTTGTTCATCTATTTTAACATTTGTCCCAAAGTATTTTTTGTTTAAATCGTAATATATCCCATTTAAATCTTCAGAAGCTAACGCTTCTCCTTTTTCTTCTTTCTCATGTACGTTTTTTTCAAATTCTGCAAACATAGATTATCTAAATAATGTTGCTCTTATCATTTCCAATAATTCATATAAAATCTCTGCTTTTTTTCTTTTATCTTGTTCTCTTTCAATTTGATAATGTGCAAGTAATAGTTCATTTACTGTTGATGCAACCTCTGCTACCATAATTGTGTAATTTGCATTAATTATATTTTGATTTTCATTTGAATAATATGTGTGCATGCTATGTCCTAATTCGTGGGCAATTGTGCTTACATCTCTTTTAGAATTCACAAAATTTGTTAGCACAAATGGGTGTACACTGTAAACTCCCATACTATATGCTCCACCTCTTTTATTAGTTTTTGCTTCTACATCAATCCAATTATTATTAAAAGCTGTTTGTAGCATATTTGTGTATTCTTTTCCTAAAATCGCTAAAGCTTCTAAGACTTCATTTCTAGCTTCTTCAAATGTTATTTTATCTTCTCCTTCTTCAAAAGGATTTACATATAAGTCATACATATGCATTTCTTGTTGTTTTAATAACTTCTTTTTTAGTTCTAAAAAGTTATAATTAGATTCAATATTTTCATCAATTGCTTCAATTAAAGCATCATATACTTTAAGACTGGCATCATCATGTATTACAGCTTTTTCTAAGCTTGACTTGTAATTTCTTAATTTACTTGTTATTACACCAGTTTTTACATTTGCTAAATATAGTTCTGCTATTGTATTAATGCATTCACTGTATTTTTTATACATTAAATTAAAAGCTTGTTTTCTTACTTTTTCGTCTTTGCTTCTTAAGAAAACAGAATAGTTGCTATCAGTTAATTCTACCTCTTCCCCATTTTCATTTATCAGTGTTCCAAATTTAAATTCTGCATTTGTTAAAATATCAAATGTGTTTTCAGGTGCTGAAAATACTTCTGAATAGTTTGCAAGTATATCTTCTGCTTCTTGACTTAATGTATGTTTTTTTAGTTCTAATATATCCAAAATGTCTCTTTTATATGGTTCTAATTCTGGCATTGTCTCTAAATATTCTTTAATTTTGTTTTCATCTGCATATGTTATCTCTGGTGAAATAAATGCTGTTTTTGTGCTAAATACAGTTCCTAAACTTTCTGCATCCTTAAATAATTTTATACTTTCTTGGTTTGACATGTCTAAATGATATGTTAACATTGCATATGCATAAACTTTTTCAAATTGTTTTAATGCTAATTCATCTATTTTGTAACATTCATATAAGTTTTGTGCTGAATCACATAGTTTGCCTTTATATTGTTCTATTTTGTCTAAATTTTTTAATAAGTCTTCTTTCGTTTTTTGGTATTCTTCTTTATTTTTGAATATGTCTGTTAAGTTCCAGTTCATCTTAATTCCTCCTTTGTTTTACATTTTGTATTGTATCATACTTTAATTTTATCCACAATTATTTTTTTGAAACTTATATCGTTTTATATTTTAAATTACAATAAAAAAACTACACTTAAAATGCAGTTTTTTGTGTCTAAAATTATATAATTTCTAAAAACTTTTGAAATTTCTTGTTTTTAGTTTTTCCTTTATATTTATATTTTAATAATTCCAGTCCCCATGCTATTATAAGCATTATAATCCAAAATATTGCAATCATTAATAATTGTTTATTTCTTGTGGTTTTTGTTAATGTGCTTAAATACAATAAATACTCCATATACATCTTCATTCATTCTCCCGTTTTTATATTTGCAAAATATTAATTCTCTTTAAATTGCATATATAAAATTTAATATGTTATTACTAATATTTTACATGGAATATTTTACCAAACAGTAAAATGAAAGTCAATATATTATTTTCAAATGAATATAAAAAATACATTCTAGTTGTTTTTTATGAATAATGCTATATCTTTTATAATATTGATTGCTTGTATAATTTCTTTTTCAGTATATTTTTCTAAGCATTGCCTTGTTTCTTCAATATTATTATCATCAAGTCCATATAATATGTAGTCTGATGAATGACCACTTAAGTTCTTAAGTTTTTTAATACTTTTATATGCTAGATTACCTTTTCCTGATTCTACTAATCCAAGAAATTGTCCTGAAATTCCAATTTCCTTTCCTAATTGAGATTTCTTCATTTTTAGTTCCTTTTCTCTTATTTCTTTGATTCTTCTTCCTCTTTCTTTTTGTTCTATTTTTTCTAATTCTTTTTCATTTGTTATGATTTCTTCTATTTCTTTATTATCCATATTACTATCCCTTTCTTTTTTAACTTTATTTACCAATTTTAAACGATTTAATAGAATTTTACATGGTAAAATCTTTTATATAAAATATAGTAATTCATGATATTTTATGGTATATTATATAAAAAACTGTTGGAAAGGAAAAATAATATGAACGCAAAACCTATGAAAATATTAATAATAGAAGATGACCCTATTGATTGTAAAAAATTTATGGATTGTATTAAGAATCGTAAAGATATCGATTTAATTACTATTACAGATTCAGATGTTGATGCATTAAACTATGTTAGACTAAAACATCCTGAAGGTATTGTTTTGGATATTGAATTAAATAATAGCGCTTCTGGTAGTACAGATTCTTTAGAATTTTTAAGTAATTTGAAAAAATTAAATTTGAACTATCAACCTATCATAATTGTTACTACTCACATAAATTCAAAAAGAACTTATGATATTCTTCATAAAAACGGAGTTGATATTGTTTTATATAAAGATCACCCAAAATATTCTGCTGAACATGTTTTGAATAAATTTATTAGCTTAAGAGATTTATCCCCTAAAAGTTCTGTTGCAACTTTAAAAGAAGAATTAGTAGATATGGAAACTAAAATTTCTAATTGTATCTACCATGAAATGGATTTAATTGGTGTAACTCCTAAATTGAAAGGTAGACAATACATTCATGATGCTATTTTATTTCTAATTCAAAATGATACTAATGATATTGGCGTAATTCAATATCTAACTAAAATTCATCATAGGTCTGGAACTACAATTACTAATGGAATTCAAAATGCAATTATTCATGCTTGGAGATTTTCATCATATGAAGAATTATCTATTTATTATACTGCTAAAATAAGTCATGAAACTGGTATTCCTAGCCCTATGGATTTCATTTATTATTATGTGGATAAAATTAAAAAGCTTATCTAGTATATTTTTAATATACTAGTTTTTTTTATTTCTTACCACCTTTTTTCACTATTAAATACCATTTGTCCGTAAGTGATAAATGGTATTTTTTTATTAACACAAATATTTGTGAATATACATAGAAAAGGTGGTGATTAGTATGTCTATGTGGGAAGCATTCATGCGTTGGGTCAGCCGTTGGTGCGGATAAATAAAATATATATTTTACAAAAGTTAATCAATATGAGTGTTTAATTATACTTATATTGATTATATTTTTATTATAATATATAATTTCTATATAATTTTCTTATTACATTTATTGGAGGTGTTAAATTTAATTGAATTTATTTGGTATACCAGTTAATTTAGGTGATATTGGAATTGTAATATATATTATAAAAACATTTTTTATTAGCATATGTACATATTATACTTTTATACGAATTATAAATATTAAAAAAATAATAAACATCAAACTAGTTATAGTAATTATATCAGTAGCTTTATTTTCTTTTATATGTGGAATAGTCAAATATCAATCTGATTCTTTTACTAGTACACTAAGTTTAATTTTATTATTAAGTATATTGTATTCTTTAATAACTAAAAATAAACTCGGATTTTCTATATTTACAACTATAACTTCAGTAAGTATAAATTATGTTTTATTCTTTATATCTATTGTAATAAATTTTATTCCAAACGTGATGTTTGCTATAAAAAATGATTATATAAATTTGTTATTAATAGTAATTTGCTATATTATACTTTTGTATATATTTTTTAGAATTAGAAAATTCAAAAATGGATTTGATTTTTTACAAAGAAATATGAAAAATGAATATTTTGATATTTTAATTTTAAATATTAGCATTACATTACTTTTTTCTTTTATTCTACTAAGTAATTTTAATTTATTTATTACAACAAGCTTGTTCTTTGCTTTTATTGCATTTGCTATCATAATGTTCATCACAATTCAAAAGACACTCACAATGTACTACAAACACAAATTACTAGAAAATGAACTTAACGAAGCAAAATCTGAAATAAAGAAAAAAGACAAAGAAATTGCAGACTTAGAAACTGAGAATCTTAACTTTAGTGAAATGAGTCATTCTATCTCTCATAAACAAAAGTCTTTAGAATATAAACTAAATCAACTATTACTAAAAAGTGAAATATCTTCTGAATTAGATATAAGTAATAGACTGAATAAAATATCAAATGATTTCTTTGGAAGTACAACTACTGTTGAATTAGCAAAAACTGGTATAGAGCAATTAGATGATATGTTTACATACATGCAATCAGAATGTATTAAAAACAATATTGATTTTGAATTACAATTAAGTGGCAACATTCATCATATGACTAATAATTTCATAGATAAAGATGATTTAGAAGTTCTAATTGCAGATCATATTAAAAATGCTATTATTGCAATTAATTATTCTGATAATGTGAATCGTAGTATTTTGGTAAGATTAGGCATAATTGACCGTTATTATAGTTTATATGTATATGATTCTGGAATTGAATTTGAAATTAATACTTTGTTAAATTTAGGAGAAAAAACAAGTACAACTCATAAAGATGATGGTGGCACAGGTATTGGATTTATGAAGACTTTTGATACTTTAAAGAAATATAAAGCTAGTATTTTAATTAATGAAAATAATCCTCCATGTAAAGAAAATTATACTAAGTTTATTGTGATTAAATTTGATAAGAAAAACGAATATAGAATTTGCTCATATCGTTCAGAAAAAATAAAAAGTGATAATCATAGAGAAAATCTAATTATTAGAAAATTTGTTTAGCTTTTTCGAATTATCACAAAATCAAGAATAATATGTTTTTTGACGTTTTTTAACCCACTATTTATAAATACAAGTTAAGTATGTATTTTTAATAGCGGGTATTATTTTTTATCTATTATAATAAAATTGGACTAATTTGTTCTCCTTCTAATGCACTTTCTATTGTCTTTATTATATATTCTGCATCATATACAATAGAACGTGGTTTAGTAATTGGATTATCTTGTCTAAACGGAACAAAATAGTAATTCTTTCTGTTTAACAATTTTCCTATGTTTTCTGCATTTCCACTTAATCCATTATTAGTTGATGGTGCAATTACTAATGGAAATCCGGTTACGCAAATGTGATTTTGCAGCCATTACAGCTGGTGTATCTATAATATCACAAGCAAGCTTAGCCATAGTATTTCCTGAACATGGTGCAATAACCATTACATCTGTCATTTTTTTAGGTCCTATTGGCTCTGCTCCCTGAATTGTATGGATAATTTCTTTACCTGTGATTTCTTCTATTTCTTTAATAAAATCTTCTGCTTTTCCAAACTTTGTATCAAAATTATAACTGTTGTATGACATTATTGGTATTACTTCCGCTTCTAATTTTATTAATTCTTTCATTTTAGGGATTACCTTTTTAAATGTACAAAATGAACCTGTTAATACAAATCCTATCTTTTTACCTTTTACATCCAAAATTCATCATTTCCTCCTTTCATATTATCATTTATATATAATATGATTTTTTTAGAATTTTGGAATGTTTTTTGTCGAAAAAACTAAATTGTTTTAATGGTAATCATTGTTTAGCATTTAGTAATTTTTTCTAAATTTTGTTTTACCTCTTTCCAAATACTATGTACATTGTGTACTAAAGGGTTCATTTTCTCCCAATTTAATTGAAAAGAATATGCATGTCGATAAAAATGTCTAAATGTTGCGTATTCTTTTAATTTTAAAAATAATTCTTCATCAATAATTTTATCTCTTATTCCATTTTCACTTGCCATTTGATGTAATAATTCTTGATGCGATTTGTTACCTGTTGGAACACTATTATCTATATTCTTTGCTATTATTTCAAATATATTTTCTAATCCATTATAAAAAGAATGTAATACACTCCCCAGTATAGTCATATCAAATAAATCTGGTTTTCCTGATTCTATTTTTCTAAATATTAAATCATATTCTAAAAACAATTTATCAATATCATTCATTTTAAATTCAATTTGTTCTTTTACTAAATTATCCAACTTTTAATAATCCTCCAATTTTTAATAGCATTTGCGAAAAACGATTTTCTTCATCGTCTAAATCTATTAAATCAAATTCGTTTTCTAGTTCAAACATTAGTATGCTTGCCACTTTATAAAAATCCTTTTCGTTTAATCCCTTAACTGCAATATCTATGTCTGAGTTTTCATTAAATTTTCCATTAGCAATAGAACCGAAAATGAAAACTTCTTTAGCTCCATTTTCTTTTAATATTTTGGTTGCTCTTTTTATATCTTCTTGATATGAATAAGGTAAAGTACTTAATTTATTAATCATTTTCCATACCTCCTTTAATATATAATATACCATATTTTTATTAAAAATAAAATGTTTTTAATAATTCTTTAACAAGTTTTTATTTATTTCCAGGTCTCTCCATTTATATATTTCGTTAAAGCCATAGTAAAAGCCATTTCTGTTAAATCTATTCTTGTTACCTTATTATGTGTTAATAATTGTATTCCTCCTGCCTTGTTATGTCTTTCTTTATCTTCTCCTAGTACTTTATCCATTGCTTGACTTAAATCAGTATTTATAACATCATCTACTAATTTATCTGGTACAGGAAATGATGGACTCGTACCATAACTTTCAAAACTATTATTATCTTCTATTACAGCAATATTAGTAATTAGCCATCTTCCTAAAGAATTGGTAATTCCGCTTTCTATACTTAAATATAAATCTGCTTGTATATTGTTATCTTTACAATATTTTTTTAAATTCTTTACTCTATTTTTTGCTCCAATATAAATTTCATCATTTACTGGTTGTTCCCCTACATTAGATTCTACTGGTATACCTTGAATTTCAATGTCTTCATAATAATATGATAAAGCTTTTTTTGCTCCTTCAATTTTACCAGGATTTTTTGTTCCAATTACTACTTTCATTTTTACCACCTTTTATATTTGTATACTTCAAAATAAAATATATATTATTGTATTTCTTTATTTACTGCCCAAGATGATGCTGTAAAATGTCCAAATTCATTATTTCTAGTTAGTACATCATAAAATGTATTTATGTATTTTAACATTGTCTCTTTGTCTTTTTCTTCTTGTTCATTATATGGTTTATAATTTTCTATTTGCTCTTTTAAGTTCATTTTATTTCTCCGTTTCATATATAAATAATCTTTATTATTGGATTTAATTTTTCAAAATAATCATTCATTTCTTACTATCCTCTTCCTTTATAAAATTATAATTAAGTCTACTTTTTCCAAACTCTTTTTATATTTTCTTTTTCTTTATCTTTTAATGCTTTAAATAAGTCAATATTCATTTTATTACATATTGTGCTTAATACATAAAATACATCTGCAACTTCACTTTCAATTGTATCATAATGACTTATTTTATTGTTATCAACTCCCATATCAGTAGCATCTTTTCTAATAGCTTTTGCTAATTCTCCTACTTCTTCTATTAGTAACAACATTTCTTTTTCTATTTCTTGCTCTTTAAATCCCCTTATTTCTGTTACATTTTCTATGTATTGTTGCACTTCTTGTAATGTATTTGTTTTATTTAAGTTATTCCATAATTCTAATTGTTGGTTCATACTTCTATTCCTCCATTTTTTTAATATTATCATAGATTAACAATAAATACAATTAGCTTTCCTCTTCTAATACTTCTTCTATATTTTCAATTGAAGTAATATTTTTCAATAACTCATTCTTTTTAAAGCCTCTTTTATTATAATGTCCAATTATATGTATAGTTTCTGATTTTGCTTCTTTATCTTCTTTATTTTGTCTCTTAATTTGTTTAATTTCAACATTATACTTAGTTAAACATTCTTCAATATTGTCTAGGGCTTCATTAACTTTTTTATTTATTCTTATATCTAATTCTAATATATTAAAATGGTCTAATTTATCTGATATTTTATAAGAATATGATAAGATAATATATACTATTAATGTTGTCAAAATTCCACCTAAGTAAAATCCTGCTCCAATACTTAATCCAATACAAGTAACTGCTAATAAGCCTGCTGCTGTTGTTAATCCTTTTACATTAAATCCATCTCTTAAAATAGTACCTGCACCTATAAATCCTATACCTGATAGTAATTGTGCTGGTATCCTAGACGGATCTATATCATATAATTTAGACATATATTCACCACATAGCATTATTAGTACTGCACTAATTCCTACTAATGCATGTGTTCTGAATCCTGCTGGTTTGCTCCAAGATGACCTTTCTAGTCCTATAATTCCTGCTAATACAAAACCTAATATTAATTTAATAATTGCTTGAAACCAAAATGAGTTTACTACTAATAATATAATTTCCATTTTTTCTCTTCCCTTCTTTTGTTTTTACTTTATACCAGCACAAAGTTCTATATATCAATATATACAAAACTGGGAGCGGTAATTATTTTTAATAGTTTTTGTCTATTTTAAAAGAGTACTATTATCAGTACTCTTCTATTTTAATAATTATTGTTTCTTTGTTGTTTTCTAGCTTTTCTGCAATTTGGACATCTTACTGGTTGATTTGTAAATCCTTTTTCTGCATAAAATTGTTGTTCTCCAGCTGTAAAAACAAATTCTTCGCCACAATCTTTGCATACAAGAGTAATATCTTCATATGTTGTTTCCATATCATAAACCTCCTTTTTTAATTGATTTGAATTAATTTTTTTACTTAACCAATCTAAAAAGAAGGTAAATATTTTAAAATAAATTCTTGTCTGTTTCTTTTTGAAACTTTTTTTAGTATACCATACATATAACTAAAACACAAGTAAAAAATGAAATTTTACACTGTAACACTTTCAAATCTTTTATTTACTTCATTCCAATTAACAATATTCCAAAAAGCATTAATATACTCAGGTCTTCTAGTTTCATACTGTAAATAGTAAGAATGCTCCCACATATCTAATACCAAAAGAGGTTTGCATCCCCACAAAGTCAAATTTTGATGCTTTTCGCATTGTAAAATTTCTAACTTATTCCATTTAGGAACCCATACTAACAAACACCATCCAGAAGCTTCTACAGCGCTACTCGCTTCTGTAAACTGACTTTTAAATTTATCAAAACTTCCAAAATCTTTAATTATTTGTTCCATTAACTTTAAATTTGGCTCTGTTGGAACAGCAGGACCCATATTAAAGAAAAATAGTTCATGTAATATTGCTCCTGAACCAAAAAAACTTAAATTCTTTTCTAAACATTTTATATTTGAAAAATCTCCACTTTCTCTTGCACTTTTTAATTTTTCTTCTGTTTTATTTGTATTATCTACATATCCTTTATATAAAATATTATAATGCAAATCTAATGTTTTGCTTGAGTAATATGGCTCTAATGCATTTAAAGGATATGGTAAATCAATCATCTTTAACATAAAAAACCTCCTAAAACTTAATACTAATAGTATATTCTGTTTTAGAAGATTTTATTTATATGATTTTATATTATTCAGAAGTAATTTGTATCAGATAAATAGCTATAATATATTATTTTTTAGAAATGAATGTGGGGACCAACAAGTTACAGTTTGTAAATTAATTTCGAGGAGTAACTACGCCGCAGAAATTAATCTACAAACTGTTAGAAGTTGGGAATGTATAAAAAATAATATATTATAGTTATTTATCGATTATAATAACCTCTGAATAGTTAGTATAAAATTATTTTATATTACTTGTTTTTGTACTATTCTGTTTCTCATATCTTGTTTTTATATAATCTATAATTACTGTAATACCAATAAATGCGGCAACTATTCCAAGTAAAATCCATACATTTTTTGCTACCATTCCATTATCTACTTTAATTAAAGATTCTTTCATCAATCTAATTGTATAGTTCATTGGCATAAATTTGTAAATTGATTGGAAGAAGCTAGGTACTGTTTCTATTGGGAATGTTCCTCCACTTGCTGCTAATTGTAAAACTAATAATAGTATTCCTAAGAATTTTCCAACATCACCTAATTTTATTACTAGGAATTGTAATATGCTAAAGAATACAACTGATGTTAGTATACAACTTCCATAATATAATAAGGTATTTGTTACACTAAATCCTAATCCTAGTTTTAGAATAAATCCTAAAACAATTCCTTGTGCAACTGCTATAATAAAATACAATCCTGTTCTTAAATATTTATTTTCTACATTTTTACCAAGTAGTTTGAATCTGTCTTCTGGATCATAGTAGAATACTATTAACATTATTAATGCTCCTACCCATAATGATATAGACATAAAGTATGGTGCAAAACCAACTCCATATGAATCTACTTGTGCATAATCCACTTCTTCTATTTTTACAGGTTCAGCTGTATATTCATCTAAACCATCTAAGCTTTTTAATTGTTCTTTTGTATCTTGTATTCCATTGTCAACTTCAGTTTTAAATGTATTTACACCATCTGATAATGTTTGACTACCATTTAACGCTTTAGTTGTTCCTTCATTTAATTGTTTAGTTCCTGTTTTTATTATTTTAGAATTTGTACTTAATTCTTTTAATCCTGCTTCTAAGCTTGTGCTTCCAACTTTTGCAGTATTTATTCCTTGTTTTAATTCAGACATTCCCGAATTTAATGTTTGTACTCCAGCAGATAAGCTATTTAAACTACTTGCTTTACTTGCAAAAGTTTTAACTCCTGTATTTAAGTTATTTGCTCCTTGTTTTAAGTCTTTACCTTTTGATTGCAAAGTTGCTAGATTTTTTGCACTTCCTGAAGATTTGCTAATTGTTTGTAATTGTCCAATTGCTTTTGCAAAATTAGGGTCTTTCATTGCTTCTGGATGAGCTGCCACATATGCTTGCAAACTTGCTCCTAATGTTTGCACTTGTTTAGTCATTGCTGTAATACTAGAAACTGCTTGATTTACTCCATCTACATATGCATTTACACCTGTATTTAAAGAATTTGCTCCTGTTGAAAGTTGGTTAACCCCTGCTGTTACACTAGATAATCCATTTGTAGCTTGTGCTAATTGATTTGTTCCTGCATAAATTTTTTCTGCTCCAGAATTTAATTTTGTCAATCCATTTGTTAATTCACTACTTCCTGAATATGCACTATCTATTCCATTATCAAATTTTTCATAATTAGTGCTTAAATTAGCAGTTCCGTTATTCAATTCTTGTAATCCACTTTGTAATTGTGTTGTACCATCTTGTAATTTAGATGCACCATCTGAAATCTCTTCCATTTTGTTTGGTACTTCTTCTAATTTGTCAGATAATTTCCCTACTACTTTTCTACTTACTTCACTCCTTAATTCTGTTTCAACTGCTGTTACTACTTTATTAATAATTTGTGATGCTAAATAATTGTTTTTCTGATTTGGTGAGTATGTAATTGTTGTTACTTTTCTATCAGAATTTTCTGCATTGTTTAAATCTTTTGTAAAATCTTTAGGAATTGTTATTGTGGCATAATATTCTTGCTCTACTAATCCTTGTTGTGCCTTATCACTATCATCTAGTATAACAAGTGTCATAGTGTCTTTATCTTTTAGCTTATCAACTAAATCATTTCCTAAATTTTCCTCTCCATCTCCTTTGTCTAAATTGACAATTGCAATTTTCATATCGTGTAAACTTCCATATGGATCCCAAAATGCTTTTAAGTAAAAGAAACTATATAACACTGGGATTATGATAACTGCAATTATAATAATGGGTATCATTACTTTTTTCTTATCCATTTCAACCTCCTAAAATTTATTTATTCCATTGACTATTATAGAAGATTTTTCCTATTTTGCAACAACATTTTTATACTTTTATAAAGATATCCTACACTTTTCGTTTTTTGTATATACATTTGTAGATTATCTTTACATTTGTAGAAATAAGTTGTACAATATTATATAGTAAAATATTTATTAGCTCCCAGTTCTATATATATTAATATTTTATTGTAAAAAACATAGCTGGGGTCTGCCTATAGGTCTTTTACTTCAAAATATTAATATATATAGAATTTATTTTAAGAAAGGAATGTTATTATTAAAATGAATGATTTAAGAGTAAAAAGAACATACATATTATTAAAAAATGCTTTATTTGAGCTTATGGCTAAAAAATCTTTTGAGGAAATTAAAGTAAATGATATTTGTAATTTAGCAATGGTTCATAGAACTACTTTTTATAGCCATTTCTCAGATAAATATGAACTATTAGAATATTGTATTAAAGATGTAGAAGAAGAATTAACGCAGAAAATATCAAGTAGTAAATATTCTAATTCAAGAGAATTTTATACGAATTTAATAATGAATCTTTTACAATATACTAGTGAAAATAGAAAATTTTTTAAATGTATTTTAAAAAAGAATTCTGACAATGGTATTACAAATATTTTTATGAATACTTGTATTTCCTACATTACTACAATGTTAGAAAAAGAAGAAAATATGGATATTTCTCACGAAATACCCATTCCTATAATGGCACAATTTTATTCTGGTGCTGTTATAAGTACTCTTGCTTTTTGGCTTAAAAAAGATAGTAAATTAACAGAAGAAGAACTATGTGATTATATTATATCTTTAATTTTTGATAGTCCTAATCACTAACTATAGTGATTAAGATTGTGCTTCTTCATATTCCTTTCTCTTTTTTCGTCTTTCTTGCATTTTTATTCTTAATCTATGATTAAAATACATGTCTAGTACAACAATAAGTACTAAAATAAATAATACTATTTTACTTTGTAGCACTGACACTATAACTCCAAAATGACTAATCTTAAATTGATATTTTCCTTCTATTTTACTATATGATACTTTTTCTTTGTCTTCTCTTTTATTGTTGTCTCCCTTTGTTTGATACAACCTCACACCATTTTCTTCTGTAATTCCTATAATTCTATGTGTGTTTATATCTTCCCCATCGTGAAATGAAATAATGTCATTTATTCTTAGTTCGCTTTCACTAACTTCTTTTGAAAAAATAGCATCTCCTACCATAATTGTTGGTTCCATACTTTTTGAAACTATAATAAAGTTTTTATATCCTAAAAAATCTGCTATTTTGTCAGGTGTTATAAATGATTTTATTATTAATGTAAAATTTATTATTAGAATTGGTATTATAATTATGTATAAAATTGTACTTATTATTTTATGTATTTTGTGTATTTTTTTGCTTTCTATTTTGTAATCTCGAATTTTGTACATTTGCATTGCTCCTTATCTTTTGTTCTGTAAATTCATTTTATCAAATAATATTGATTATTGCAATCATTCAAAATTAAATTATAACAGTTTAGATATAATAATGTTACAATTCACAGCCTTATTTTAAATAGCAAATTAGCTAAAGATTTATAATATATTATTTTTTAGGAATGAATATGGGGACCAACGAGTTACAGTTTGTAAATAAAATTCGAGGAGCAACTGCACCACAGAAGTTTATCTACAAACTGTTAGCAGTTGGGAATGGATAAAAAATAATATATTATAAATCTTTAAATAAATTAACTGTGAATTGTAGTTCAGACTTAATATTACGTACTCGCTCCCAGAAGTGTATATATTAATTTTTTTAGGCTCCCCCAAGTAATTCCTACTCGTATCCTCCTAAAAAAATTGAATATATAAACTTCTTCGCGCTATTTTAAGTTATCTAGTCTGAACTGTAACTTGCATTTTTATCGTAACTAAAATGTAATATTTCTAATATTTACATTACCTAATCTATAATGCTATAATTATAAGAGAATTATTGTTTTTAAAAAACATTTCATATTATTACAAACTCATGTAACATATATAACAAAAGAAAAATTGGAGGATATTATGCTTTTTTACAGTTTTGGAACTTTAGATGAATTTATTGAAAACGATTTAATAACAAGCATTCAAGCAGAATCAAACAGACTAGAACAAATTATGCTTTTATATGAAAATAAAAAAACAAATTTAGACAATATTGCAACTAACCTAATAAATACTACAAATACTCTTAATAAGAGCAAATTAGATGAATTCTATTCCATTAATAATTCATTAAAAAGTTCTTTTGAAGATTTAGACAGCATTTGTAATTTAGCAAAATTTTTAAAGGATTCATTAATAAATATAATTTCATTACATGATAAAAATATTGATTATAACTATAATGAGATTAAGGCAGAGTTAATTGAATATAATAAAAAGAGTGACCAATTATATCGTCAGATATTTGATTTTGAGAACAAATTGACTTTAGTATTAGATTCTGCTTTGCAACTTTCTTTTAATCAAAGAAAATTAAAAAAAGGAAAATCTAATGAAAATTCTTTTTCTAAAACTTCTTCATACATAGATTTAAGGAATAATATTGAAGTAAATCATGAAGATAATAATCAATTATTAATTTCTGAAAAAGAACAAAAAGCATATTTACCATATAAATATGAACAAGTAAAGAAAACTTTTCTTGAATCCAAAAATAAATATAGAACCATGCAAGATGTTATTGATTCTTTATATATTTTACCTTTAAACAAATTTAAAAATTCTTCTATTGCTCGTTTTAGAGAAGCTTTTAATTTAATTAGAAATAAAGAAAAAGGTTCTATTACAAAGGCATTAGATTTAGGATTAGAATTAATGTTTAAGTATGAATTGAATCCTGTTATTATTGCTGCTTGTAGAAATCTTGATGAACTAGATATTTATTTAGATTGTTTAGATGAAAATGAGTCTTATGAATTTACTTGTTTTGATATAAAATTTGATATTTCTCTTCAAACTGCTAAATAATATTTATTGAGTTTTAAGAATTTTCATTGTATTGAATTCTTAGAACTCTTTTTTTATTGAATAGGAAAATATAATAAGTAATAATAAAATTTGTTTTTTTGTACAAACTAACAAAAAACACAGGAGAAATATAAAGAAAAATGAATCAAATTTTAATGACAAAATTAAAGTCTTCAAAGGATAGACTTAAATATAAACGCTTTTTTAAATTTCAATTTAGCTTTTCAATTTTAATTCTTCTTGTTATTATTATTTTTATTATGTTTTATATAAACTCTCTCCATAAAGAACAGACTATTTCTAGAAAATTAATTAGTAACTATAATATTTACAAATTATATTCTAATATATCTCAGGATGAATCTTCCATGGAATCCTCTGAAACTTCTGCTAATAATTCTCGTTTATTTGGAGCCATTGAAATTCAGAAGATTAACATTTTTTATACGATTTTTTCAGAAACTACAGAAGAATTGCTAAAAATTGCTCCTTGTAAATTTTATGGAGATTCTTTAAATAAAAATGGGAATCTCTGTATTGCTGGTCACAATTATAATAATTCTATGTTTTTTAGTAATATAAATATCTTGGAAAATGATGATGAGATTTTTATTTATGATAATGATGGAAATAAGTATGTTTATTATGTTTTTGATATGTATGAAGTTAAACCTTCGGATTTATCTCCTATTTTTAATTATAATCGTAATTATAAAGAATTAACTTTAATTACTTGTAATAATCTAAACTCAAATAGAATTATTGTTAAGGCTAAGCAAAAATAATTATTTATACTAGTTTGAGCAATGTAAATTAAAATATATGAAAATGAAGCATATTGATCTTACAATATGCTTCATCCAATTAGTACTAATTAATTTATTTTAATATAATTTACTTATATATCTTTATATTCTTTAATTTTTCTATAAGCATATACTGCTGAAACACCAAATATAACAACTAATGCTGCAACAGGAACTGAGCTTTCAATACCTGTTTTTGGTAAATTAGTATTGTTATAAATACTAGAGTTGTTTGTGTTGCTGTTTGTTTTTGTGTTAGTATTAGTGTTAGTGTTAGTGTTTCTATTTGTATTGCTATTTGTGTTTGTATTAGTATTTGTGTTTGTATTGCTGTTATTTGAATTACTGTTTGATGAATTAGATAATGTAGAAGTTAAATCATTAAATCCTGTATTATCTGCTGCAAATACACTTGAACTGAATGCTATTACCATAACACTAATTAGTACAATTGAAATTCCTTTGATTAAATTTGTTTTTCTCATAACTGACTCTCCTTACCTCTCTTTATATATTTATTATTGTTATAACTGCTATTAATTATACTTATTTTTATAATTTTTTAACAGTTATTTCAAAGAAAATATATAAAAAATATATTTCTTTTGTTTTCAATTAGTATTCTATACTTAAAAATTATGTATGTCAATACTTTTTCCATTAATAATCTATTACATTTACATTACAGAAATATTACATCACTTATGATATTTTTGCAATGTTTTTTATACATTAAATTTAAATAATACAATATCTCCATCTTGCATTACATATTCTTTTCCTTCTGAACGAACTAACCCTTTTTCTCTAGCAGCTGTCATAGAACCTTCTTTTATTAAATCATCAAAAGAAACTACATCTGCTTTTATGAATCCTCTTTCTATATCTGTATGAATTTTTCCAGCAGCTTGTGGCGCTTTTGTTCCTTTTTTTATTGTCCAAGCTCTTACTTCTGGCTCTCCTGCTGTCAAGAAAGACATTAAACCTAATAAATCATAACTTTTTTTAATCACTTTGTCTAATCCTGACTCTTCTAAGCCTAAAGCTTCTAACATTTCTTTTTTATCATTATCATCTAAGCCTGAAAGTTCTTCTTCTATTTTAACACATAAAGGAATTACTTCTGCTTTTTCTTTTTCGGCATATTCTTTTACTTTTAATACCATTTCATCATTTTCACTGTTTTCAATTTGTTCTTCAGAAATATTAGCAATATAAAGAATTGGCTTTGTTGTTAATAAGAACATATCTTTAACAAAAACTTGTTCTTCCTCAGTATAATCTAAAGCTCTTGCTGATATTCCTTGTTCTAAACTTTGTTTGATTTTTTCTAACAAATCAATTTCTTCCTGGTATTTTTTATCAGCCTTTAAATTTTTTCTTGCTTTATCTAATCTCTTATTTATAGTTTCAATATCAGCAAAAATCAATTCTAAATTAATTGTTTCGATATCTCTTATTGGGTCAACACTACCATCAACATGAACAACATTAGAATCATCAAAACATCTAACAACTTCACAAATAGCATCAGTTTCACGAATATGAGATAAAAATTTATTACCTAAACCTTCACCCTTACTTGCACCTTTTACTAAACCTGCAATATCAACAAACTCAATTACAGCATGAGTTGTCTTTTGGGGATTATACATTTCAGTTAATTTATCTAATCTCTCATCAGGCACAGGAACAACTCCTACATTTGGCTCAATTGTACAAAAAGGATAATTTGCACATTCTGCACCAGCTTTTGTTATACTATTAAACATTGTACTTTTTCCTACATTTGGTAGACCTACAATTCCTAATTTCATCTTATTTTCATTCCTTTCTTGAGACATTTGGGACAGTCCTAATTTGTCTCATATTTTTGTCATAATTTGTCGTAACTTGTTGTACACATGAGAACATTTTACTTTTTCTTATTTGCTATTTCATCTTTTATATTTTTAACAAATCCTTCTACTTTCATAGTTTGATTTTCAGCACTTTCTCTAGAACGAACTGCAACAGTATTTTCTTCAACTTCCTTAGCTCCAACAACTAACATATATGGAACTTTTGAAAGTTGAGCTTCACGAATTTTATACCCTGTTTTTTCATTCCTGTCATCTACTTCTACACGAATGCCTTCCTTTACTAATTCTTCTTTTATTTTATATGCATATTCATGTTGATTATCTGTAATTGGCAATATCTTTACTTGTGTTGGTGCTAACCATGTTGGAAGAAATCCTTTTGTTTCTTCTAATAAGAAAGATATAAATCTATCAGAACTTCCTAAAATTGCTCTATGAATTACAACTGGTCTATGTTTTTCTCCATCTTCCCCAACATATTCAAGTTCAAATCTTTCTGGTAATGCAAAATCTAATTGGCAAGTTGGAATTGTTACATCATGATTTAAAGCTGTTTTTATTTGTATATCAATTTTTGGTCCATAAAATGCTGCTTCTCCTTCTGCTTCGTAAAATGGAATTTCTAGTTCTGTTAATATTTCCCTTAATTGACTTTCAGCTGTATTCCACATCTCATCATTATCAATATATTTTTCTTTATTATTTTTATCTCTTAAAGATAATCTATATTGAAATGCTTCTGCTGGGAAATTGAAATCTTTTTGATATACTTCCACTATTAATTGTAACACTTTACCAACTTCTTCTTTTATTTGATCTGGTCTTACAAATAAGTGTGCGTCATTTTGACACATTTGACGAACTCTTTCTAGTCCACATACACTTCCACTTGATTCATATCTAAAGTCGTGTGCAAGTTCACCTATTCTAATTGGTAAATCCCTATATGAGTGCATTTTATTTTTATATACAAGCATATGATGAGGGCAGTTCATTGGTCTTAAAACCATTTCCTCATTTTCCATTTTCATAACTGGGAACATATCTTCTTTATAGTGATCCCAATGGCCAGAAGTTTTGTATAAATCTACATTTGCAAGTGATGGTGTATATACATGGTCATAACCTAAAGACAGTTCCTTATCTTGAATATATCTTTCTAATATTCTTCTTATTGTTGCACCGTTAGGTAAATACATTGGAAGACCTGCACCTACTAATGGATGAGTCATAAATATATCTAAATCTTTCCCTATTTTTCTGTGGTCTCTTTGTTTCGCCTCTTCTAAAAATTGTAAATGTTCTTCTAACATACTCGCTTTTGGAAATGATATAGCATAAATTCTTTGTAGCATTTTATTTTTCTCGCTACCTCTCCAATAAGCTCCAGATGATGAAAGTATTTTAACTGATTTTACTTTACCTGTACTCATTAAATGTGGTCCAGCACATAAATCTGTAAAATCGCCTTGTTTGTAAAAACTTATTTCTTCACCTTCTGGTAATTCTTCAATTAATTCTTGTTTGTAAATTTGTCCATCCATTAATTTTAATGCTTCATTTTTTGGTAAAGAAAATCTTTCTATTTCTATATCTTCTTTAATTATCTTCTTCATTTCTTCTTCAATTTTAGCTTTATCTTCATCTGTAAAAGGATTTTCTACATCAAAATCATAATAGAAACCTTCATCAATAGAAGGACCTATTGCAAACTTAACATCTGGAAATAGTCTTTTTACGGCTTGAGCCATAATATGGGAAGTTGTATGCCAATATGCCTTTTTACCTTCTAAATCATCATCATTAAATGTATGAATAACTAAATTGCAATCATCTTGTATTTCATATCTTAAGTCTTTAATCGCTCCATTGATTTCACCACAAGTTGCTACCCTTGCTAGACCTTCACTAATTTTTTTAGCAACATCTAAAATTGAACTTCCTTCCTCTACTTCTAAAATAGAGCCATCCTTTAAACTAACTTTAATCATATTTCTCCTCCTTCTTGAGACACTTGGGACGGTCTTCATTTGTCTCACTATTTTGTCGCAACTTGTCGACAACTTAAATTTTATAATTTTATATATCTATTTGACATATTTCTACAATATTGTGAGACAAATGAAGACCGTCCCAAGTGTCTCACAATAAAAAAACACTCCTTGGTTTATTACCATAGGAGTGCATTATTACACGGTTCCATCCTTATTTTTCACTTAATTTGTAAGATTGTAACGTATCTTTTACGTCTAGCTTGTTCACTAGAAACTTGAAGAGGTAGTTTTTCAAATATGTTTTCTTAAGCTAGTTTCCAGCCTATGACTAGCTCTCTCTTTTAGTAACCTTTATTTTACTTTTTCTCTTACTTGTTTTTTCTTATCTTTTATTATTTTAATTCCTTTTCTTTAAAAAGTCAATAGAAAATATTAGTAAATTTAAATTTACTGGGGCTTCCAACGGGAATTGAACCCGTGACCTCAGCCTTACCAAGGCTGCACTCTACCAACTGAGCTATGGAAGCATGATGAATTAGTTGTTTTCATCAAACATATTTTTTATTGCTTTTTTTCTAATTCTTTGAATCGCATTGTCTACTGATTTTACAGGAGAATCCAATTTTTGGGCTATTGTTACATAGCTTTCTCCTTTTATAAATCTTTCTAAAACTTGTTGTTCAAATTTGCTTAAATGCTTTTGTACCGCTTGTTGTACTTCGTTATAGTATTCTTCTTTCATTATTGTTTCTAATGGATCTTCTACTGTTTTACTATCAAATGTATCTATTAATTCTACACTATTTTCGTCATTGTTATCATATGCTGCTATATTTAATGATAGATAAGAGTTTAATGGCATATGTTTTTGTCTGTTTGAGGTTTTGATTGCTGTTATTAGTTGTCTTTCAACACAAATATTAGCAAATGATTTAAATGTGTTTTGTTTTTCAGGATTAAAGTCTTTAATTGCTTTAAATAATCCTATCATTCCCTCTTGAATAATATCTTCTCTTTCTGCTCCTATCATAAAGTATTTTCCTACTTTTCTGTTTACTAGTTCTTTGTATTTTTCTAATATATATGATAAGGCATTTTGATCACCTTGTTTTATTTGAGATATTATTTGTTCGTCTGTTAAATTATTATATTTGTCTGTTGTAAAAAATACATCTTCATTTTGCATTTGCCCTTAAATACCTCCGCCTGTGCTTTTTCTAGTATTATATCTTTCAAAAATATTAATGTCAAGCAATTTTTTACATTTTTCGTTATTATTTGTTACTAGTTAATGGTTTTATAATGAAAATATAAGAAAATGTTAGTATATAAATATTTATGCAGTATTGAATGTAACTGGAATATATTTAGAAATTCTTATAAAATATAATGAGTAATGTTCACGTCGAACGTTAGTGAGGACTAAGTGAAAGAGGCGTATTATATTTTATTAGAATTTCTTAATATACGTAAGGCAACCGAGATACAAATAAATATTTATATACTAACATTTTCTTTAATATAATATATCCAACCATTAACTAGCAACTATTATTTTTTTAATTATTTTCCCAATTTAATATTGGATATCCTCCATTTTTTTCAGCTACTACTGTGTAATTTTCCCAGTTTAGTTCTTTTATTTCATCTTCTGTTTTGTTTTCTACCCCAGTTTGATCTGTATCAGTTCCTTGTTTTATGCAATTCTGTAATTGCCAACAATTTGTTACTTCATCCATAGTAGTTGTTGTTTCTAAAAGTCCCCATATTCCACCTGTTCTACCATTATAGTCTAAACTATTATTTGTAATATTGCCAATATTATAGCAATTTTTTATATAACTATTTCCATCAGTAGTACCAGTTAAACCGCCTGCAATTCCTCCTATTCCTCTATAATTTGATTCAATGTTTCCAATATTATAACAATCTGATATTTTTGTATTTCCTCCAAAATATCCTACAATACCACCTGCTGAAGCCCAGTAGTCTTCGTGACCTGTAGCTAATATTTTTCCTGCATTTGAACATAATTCAACAGTACCATTTTTTCTAGTCCATCCTACTATGCCACCTACATAGGATTCCCCTGTTATTTCTCCTGTATTATTGCATTCTTTTATATTAACTGTTTCAAGTGTTGTATTATTTACATATCCTGCAAGTCCACATATTCCTCCTACGTAATACCAACCTTTAATTTTTTTTGTATTATGACAGTTTGTAATATCACCTTTAACCATAAACCCTACTATTCCTCCTGTCTTCCCCTTTAAAGTCTCTAAATTCGAATAATTTGTACATTCAGATATTGTTCCTTGTTGAAAAAGTCCTACTATTCCACCAATCACACCAGCAGTTGCTCCATTTATAATTCCATAATTTTCACAATTAATAATTTCAACGTCCATACCCATTGCTGTTCTTCCAACAATTCCTCCTGATGAACTTGCATCTTGCTCATAAACAGTATCCATTAATGTAGAATTCACATTTACTTTATTTTTGCAATTTACTATTTTTGCATTTCCTGCTCTTCCTACTATACCTGCTACTATATGTCCTCCTGTTACATTTCCTTCTACTGTAAGGTTTTCAATAATTACCTTTTTTTCTGCCGAATTACCACATATATCTCCAAATAATGCTTGATACATTTTATTATTATTAATATTAATTCCTGTTATTGTATGATTTTCTCCATTATATCTACCTGAAAAATACTTATCTTGGTCAGTAGTAGGTTTTCCATATCCTACAGGTTCCCAATCTTCATTGTTTAAGTTGATATTTGCTTTTTGCCAAAAAATGCAATCTTCAAATGTTTCCCCTGCATTTACTCTATCTCTAAAACTCTCTAGTTGTGCTTTGTTCCATATTTCATAACTTTGTATATAATTTATTCCATCTACTGTTTTAGGACCTAAAGGTATTAATTCGTTACTTGAAATATCAGTTTTGTTATCAATATGTGTAACTTCTTTATCATCCACAAAAAAATTATATCCTTTATAAAATACATTATAGCCATTTGGTATATCGATTTTTTCTGTTTTTAAATTATTGTCCTTTTTTCCTAATTCATTCCATATATTTTCATAATTAAATTCATCATTTTCTGAATTTGCTCTAAGTCTTTCTGCTATTATTTCTAATTCTATTTCTTCCTTAGCATTTGTTATCTTAGTTTGTTCAGTTGCAGTTTTAGCTCTTCCGTAGTATTCCATTTTCTCCTGTTAATGTTATAATCGTCACTCCTGCTAAGATTAATAATATTATAATTGTTATAACTAATGCTATTAATGTTATACCTCTTTCATTCATTTTTTGTTCCATATTTTATATCTCCTTTGCTTTTGTTATTCTATATTATTTCTTATTTTTATTATCTATATTCAATTTTATTTTATAGAATGTTAATTATTTTGTACACTAACTTTTTGTTAGAATTCTTTAATACAAAAGTAGATATTAATTTTTATAATTATTTAATATTTAATTCTTGTTTTAACATAGACCAAACTTCATCTGATTCCATTCCTTTTTGCCATGAACCAACGCCTGCTAAATTGTTTTCTTTAATCAATGATATCTTAGCTTTTAATGAATCTATATCTTCTATCCATATTTGCTTCTTATCTTCTCCATCCATATATTCCACATAGTTTTGTTTCAATTCATCATTCCATTGCTTTTCTGTTCCTTCTGGTATTACAGAATATGTATTTTTCATTGTAACAGTTTTGCTAGTTGTTTTTCCTTCACTATTTGTAGTCCATACTCTTGTATAGAATGGAATTGCTAAAATAATTTTGTCTGAGTCAATTTCCTCTGTTTGTAAAAATTTGTTTAAACTTAGTTTTACCCAATCATATCCTGCTGTTGTTCCTGGTTTTGTACTAGATACTCCATATTCATCATATGCCATAAAAACAATATAATCTGCAACATCCCCAATTACATGTCTGTCAAAACACATTGACCATGTTTCTCCTCCATCTGGTGCTGTAACATCTACTGAAGTCACTAGTCCTTTTTCTTTTAATCTAGGTGTTAACTCTATAATAAATCGTGAATATAGGTCTTTGTCTTCTTGCTTCATATTTTCAAAATCTACATTTATTCCATCTATTTTATATTTCTTACATTTGTCTACGATATCTTTAATTAGTTCCTGTCTTGCTTTATAACTATTCATTATTTTAGATGTAACTTTTAATCCCGCTTCTGCATTAGATACCATAGGCCATACTTTATATCCATTGTTATGTGCCCATTTTATATAGTTCTCACCTGCATCTCCAACATTTTCTTGCAGTTTTCCATCATCATCTAAATAGAAAAATGCTGGTGATACAACATTAACTCCTTCTATGGTTGTCCCTTCTCTATTTGGAGCAGAACCAAATTTTGAAAAATAGTCCCATGTTAAATTGATTTTTCCTTCGATTTGTCTTTCTTCTTCTTTTGATTCTCTTACTGTTATTTCATTTGTAAGTTTATCTGATTTAATATATCCAAGTTTTCCGCTTTCTGTTCTAATTTTTGTATAACCATTATTTGAAGAAATTACAATAACATAGGCTTCTTTCTTTATTCTATCTACAGTTTTAGAAATCAAATTTGTAGATGCTTTTACAGATAAATCCTCTGTTACTACTGCTTTCTTTTGTTCTCTATCCAAAGAGTCCATTGTTACAATTTTTGTATCTTTTATATTTTCTAGTTGTATATCATATACTTCTTTCATCTCAGAAATTGGTAAATATATTGTTCCATCTTTTTCTATCGCATGTGCATAAATTTGTTTTTTTGAACCATTAATTGTAATTGTATTTTCTTTAAATCCTATTTCTGCGATTTTTTCGTTATATGTTGTTATTATTTGATTTGTCTCTTCTTTGTAAATGTATTTATCAAAGAAATTTTTAATGTCTTGTTGTGATAAATAGATTTTGTCATCTTCTATTAATACATCATTTTTTAGGTTTCCTGTTACATTTTTATTGTTTATTATTAAGTTTGTTTTTTTATTTGTATCAAATACTATATAATGGTTAGCAACTAATGCTATTATGATAAATAAGATAATTGCTATTATTATGATAAGTATCTTTTTCATATTTTTCTTTTTCCCTGTCTTTACTGTAGTCTCTTCTTTTTTTATTTCTTCTTCCATTGTATCTCTCCTTGTATCTTTATTACTTTATTAATATATCATAAAAGCTATTTTTTGCAAGTGATTTTCATATTTTTTAAGAATTCTTTTTGTTCATCATTTATTCTATATGACTCTATTGCTTTTTGTAAAGCTTTATTAAAAGTAAATGTATCTAATTTACTTTTTCTTAAATACTCTATTGTTTCATCATAAAACTTAATTAAACAAATTGATATTGCCCAAGCAACAGCCATCTGTACATAATAATCTTTACTTGTTATACTATCAAATATCTTAAAGTCTTTATATAAATAATCTTCATCTATATAATAATCTAATATCATAACAATGCCAAATCTAATTTCAAATTCTTTTTCTGCTTTCAAATAGTTTTGAATAAATTCCCACATTTCTTTTTTATATTTGTTGGTAATTTTCAATCCAGCACAAAAAACATCACATACAGCCCAATTATCAATTTTAGGTATAAACTCTCTAATATAATTTAAAATTGTATCTGGATTTTCTTTTTTTGCTAAGCCTATTAGCATTCCCTTCAACATAATCTCTTCATAATATTTGTCATCAATTTCGTTAATTAATTTACTTAATTTATTTTCCTTTAATAATTCTTTTGCATAATTTCTAAGTATAGGTACTCTTACTCCTATTATGTTATCTACTCCTGGACATAATCCACTATGAAATTGTTTGTACTTTTCATCTGCTAATTCAAATAATTTTTCTCTTATTTCATTTTTCATATTAAATTTTTAGAGAATTAATATATTTTAATGACTTTTTAAAAGTTTTATTTGGTTTATTCAACTTATATTGTATCCTCTATTCCCTTTCACTTTATATAATTATGTTCTTATTGTACGATATGTTTGTTTTTTTGTAAATATATAAATGCAAACTTCTGGGAGTAAGTGTTACTAGTTAGTAGTTTGAAAATATTCTATATTTTTTGTCTTAGGAACTTTTGTCATATTCTCTCATATAATGTTATAAAAGGAGGAATAAAAATGTTTAGAAGAAAATGTTATTGTATGAACAACAGTTATAAAAATAATTCATGCGAATTGCAAAATGATATTTTAGAAGATAAATGTAATAATGTCGTTTCATATGAAGATTATAGTAACAGTTGTGATTGTGGATTTGATGAAGAATATAATGTATTCCCTGAAAATCCAATGTTGGCTCAGAGTTATGTACCTTTTCAATATATGGATAAAACTTTTAAACCATGTGTTGGATTAAAAATGGGAACTATATTCCCTGAGTTAGTAAGTCCTTATGTTCCATGTCAATCTATGGAAGAAATTAATTATATTAGGGAAACTAATACAATTGGAAAGGGGTGTAATAAATGTCAATAAACGAAAATAGAAATTGCGGTTGTAAGGATATGGAAGAAACAGTAGTATATAATACTTCTTGTGATAATCATAATTGTTGCGATTGTGAACCTGAAAGAACTATAGATTGCGAAGCTAGAAGAGAAATGATTGAACAAATTAGATGTTATGATTTCGCTATTACTGAACTTGCTTTGTATTTGGATACTCATCCAGATGATCAAAAGGCTCTTTGCTTGCATAGAAAATATGCTAAACATGTAAAAGAATTAAAAGATAAATATCAAAAAGTTTATGGACCTCTTACTATTAACTACCCTTGTAATAAGTGGAGATGGTTAGAAGAGCCATGGGGTTCGTTTGGTTTGGGAGAAGTTTAAACTCTGCTTGAATAAAATTTAATTTAGAGTTTAATTTTAAAGATTTTAAAATTAAGAAATTATTACTTATAGGCTGGTCCTCTGTTGTCTGCTTTTGTTACTAAAATAATAAGTTCATTTTGATTTAATTCATAAATAATTCGATAATCGCCGAACTCTAAGTCGATATTCATTTTTACAACCTACCATTTTCTCTATATCACCATTTGGCAGGTTGTAGATTGCCTTATAAATTCGTAATCTTTGAATTTTATCTTGTTTTTCAATAAATTTGAGAGCTTTTGGTCTAATTTTTATCTTGTAAATCATCGTAAGTCAACCCCTCTCTTTTTAGTATTTCTTCAAAAGATACTGCATTTTTTAGTTCTTTTTCTTTAGTATCTTTGCTTTCTGTTAAATAGTCTAAATACATTACTTTTTCTGTAATATCCATGTTTTCTAAAATGACAGTGGGCTCTAACCTTAATAGTTCAGAATCAATTGCTTTTTCCATTAGAATTTTAATAGAGTTTAGACATTCTGTATTAAGTCGTGGTGTCATTTTGATTACATCTTTAATTGCTTGGATTTGTGCTTCAGACATAAACATCAGCTCCTTTCTTTTTAATTTATGTATTTATTATAGCAAGTTTAACTTGAATTTACAATCTTTATTGTGAATTTATTAGAAGTTTGACTTTAAAACTTTAAATGGCTTTGAATTTATAATAAATATCAATATTACTATCATCTATTTCAATCTTATCAATTAATTTTAAAAGTAAATTTCTATCTATGTTATTTTCATTAAATTCTAATAATTCTTTTGTATTATTAATTAATTCTTCTTTTTTTAGCGTATTTTTGCTAATAGTTTTTTCCTTTTGAACTCGATTTTGTAAAGATTTTTTATCTGTTTCATATTGTTTAGAAAGTTTAATAAATAGATCTTCTGTAATAATTCCTTTTACTTTATCTTCATATAAAGATTGAATTAAGTTATCTTTTTCAGCTATTTTAGAATCTAAATAATCTAATTTTTTATTATCTGTTTGAGTGTTAGAACAGATATATTCTAATTCTTCGTATTTTAGGAAATTAGCAATATTTTCTTTTAGACTAGTAATTACACTATCAATTAAAGTATCTTCTCTTAAATGGATATTTGAGCAAAATTTGCTACCATTTCTTTTATAAGAAGAACAAATACATCTAAAATATTTTCCATGATTTTTATTATAGGTTATTTTTGATTTACACTTTTTGCATAAAACTAGACCTTGTAATAAATGAGGAGAAGAAGCGGTATAATTCCATTCATTTGATTTTTTATCAAGCATAATTTGAACACTATTAAAAATATTTCTATCAATAATTGGGTTGTGATTATTTTCAATAATGATATGTTGATGTTTTGGTACATCAATAATTTTTTTTGTTTTATAATTTAGTTTGCTATATTTATGTTGTACTAAATCACCTGTATAAATTCTATCTCTAAGAATTTTAGAAATCATGGTTGTACTCCATAAATTTGTTTTGTTGTTTGGATTATAATAGTTTGTAGTTTTTCTTTTATAGGCAAGTGGTGTTAGTATTTTATTTGTATTTAGATATCTACATATTTCAGTTTTATTGTTTCCAGCATAATACATTTCAAATATTTTTTGAACAATAGGAGAGACTTCATAATCTACTAAAATGATATTCTTGTCCTTTTCATCTTTTTTATAACCATAAGGTAAAAAAGATTTTATGTTTTGTCCGCTAGATGCTTTTGTTAGTAAGCTAGATCGAACTTTTTTTGAAATGTCTTTTGCATACATATCATTAAAAACAGATTTAAATGGTGTCATATCATTATTGGTATTGTTATTATCGAATGTATCAATTCCATCATTTAAAGCAATATATCTTACATTTTTTAATGGAAAGTATTTTTCTAAATAATAACCTGTTTCAATGTAATCTCTGCCAAGTCTTGATAAATCTTTTGTGATGACTAAATTTACATTTCCAAGTTCAATATCATTTATTAAATTTTTAAAATCTGGTCTATTAAAATTTGTACCAGTAAATCCATCATCTACATATATTTTAAATAAAGTCCAGCCCTGACTATTTATATAATTAGTTAGTAACTTTTTTTGTGTATCAATACTTTCAGATTCTTTGTCTTTTTCGTCTTCTCTTGAAAGTCTTGTGTAAATTCCTACTTTAAAATAAGTAGGAGGAAAGTTATAGTTTAACTCTTGCATTTAGCCTCCTTTCTAAGAGTTTAAATTTACGATAACTATTTATTTATACCTTTATATTTTATTTCATTTTTATCATTATTTAAATTCCAAAAAAAATAATTTTCATTTAACCATTCTTGCATTAATTCTGTAAGTGTTAAGTCATTTTCATCATATATATTTGTTACTTTAGGTTGTATTGAATTTTTTTGCATTGAATCACCTTCTACATAAGTTTATGAACGAAAAAAATAAATATAAATTGTCCGAAGATAATTTATATTTATTCATTTTAGTTCAAAATGTGTTTACTTATTTTTTTATATAGTTTTGTAGTAGCAATCGGAATATTAATTGTTACTAAAGTAATTATATAATATTTTATTTGTTTTAAAAATATATACATGCAAATTTTTTTAAGGCTTACTTTTCAATGATTAGGGGAGAAAAATATATCCACTTTAATTTTGTTTTATAAATTTTCTTTTATTTCTGGAAATAAATCATAAAGATTATATCCTAATAAATCATCAAAATATGCTTTTAATTTATAGGTTTCTTTAATATGATATTGTGTATTTTCATAAGCACCGATGTCTAATCATAATATCGATTAATCGTTTATCAATTGTAAAAACTTTTTTGCCTTGAGGACACATTAAGTCACACAAATTTACTATTTTTTCTTCTATTTTGTATATATGATTTTTTATAAAATTTGTTAAAAATGGATTCTCATTAGGATCTGGAACTCCTCCAGCTACACAAATAATATCATTATTCAAAAATGAATGTGTTAAACAGATATTACAATAATCTTCATCAAATCCTTTTTCTTTTAAAAATTCATAACCTTTTATTTCATGTTTTTCAAATTTAACACTATACTTACCAATATCATGAACATACCCAAGTGCTATTGATTTATCAACATCTACATTAAAACCTTTTTCAGTTAAAGCTTTAGCAATTCTTCCTGCTGTATTTCCTACACAAATACAATGGTCTATCCATTTATCACTTTAAGTTGTTCCTCTAAAATTTTCTAGCAATTGCAATGCTTGATTACTTGTTAACTTCATACATTTCTCCTTACATTTCGTATTCTTTTATTTCACAGTTTTTCTGTCCACTCACATTTAGCAACATTCCATCTTTTGGCATTTTCTCAAAATAAAATTGTATGGCTCTTGCAACAGCTCCATGTGTAACTAATAATATATTTTTATCACTATATTTAATCTTAATTTCATCTAAAAATGAATGAACTCTAGTAAATAGCTGTGGTAGAGTTTCAAGTCCTTCAACTGGTTTTGTTGAATAGTAATTATAGTATTCATTATTATAATATTCATCTATTTTTGTTAGTGTAAGTTTTCCATTATCTCTTTCCATTAATCTATCATCATATATTACATCTATGTTGTTTACATTTACTAATTCCATGGTATGTTTTGTTCTTTTCATAGGGGAACAAATAATTAAATCAATATACAAATCTTTTACAATGTGACTTGCCTTTATTGCTTGATTTATTCCTTCTTCAATAATATCTTCATCATATCTTCCATTATATTTTTTCTCAACATTACACTTTGTTAATCCATGTCTAATTACATATAATTTCATTTTTATTTTCCCTCCTAATATCGTTTTGCCATAATGCATAAATTCCTGTAACCAATAATATAAAATCTCCTAATACCATAAACCAACTATTATAATAAATATAGTATGATCCATATAATATTCCTGTTGTTATTCCAGAAATTCTAACTAATTTCATGTTTGATTGCCATAAACAATATGTTCTAATGATAGAACCAATAGTTGGTAATAATGATATATATCCATTCCAAGTTAATATACAATTAATTATAATAATACTCTCAAAAAATAATAAAATTAATAAATAAATTGTCTTATTAAATTTTGATTTATTTATAAACAAGAATGTTCTTATAAAATTAATTACACTTAAAATAGCTCCTGTGTATGCATAAATAATAAAATCATAAATTGCTTCAAATAGACAGTTTATGGATTGCACTATTAATGACTTTTTTCTTTCTTTTATACAAATACTTACTATTAATGCTATAAATGCTAATATGCTAAATATCATTTTTATTCTCCTAATTTCTTAAATAAATCTTTATATATTTTATCAACATTCAAATAGTTAACAATTGTTATTTTATGGTTGTTTTCTGTTAGTTCATAAGATGTATCATCATTAATATTTGGACAACTAATTTCTTTTGTTTCAAACCATTGTTTATTAATCATATATGCTATAACACTAATATCCCAAATAACTCTTCTTTCTTGAATACCATGTACACCATCATTATAAAATCTTTGGCATAAGTAATCGCATAATTCACTTTTTCCTTTTAAGAAATGCTCTAGTTCATATATTGATGTTCTTAAATTTGATGCTACATTTTTACAAGGAATAATAGTTAATTTTACTTTTGATTCAAAAACAGTTCTTACAGCTTGTATATCTTGTTTAAAATTAAATTCTTTATTATCTTTACTTAGAAAGCTATTTCCTCCAAGCCAAATAACTTCAATTTTATCAATTATTTTAGGTTCTTTTTTTAGAGCAATGGCTATATTTGTTATTGCTCCTATTGCTAAAATATATGTTTTATCATTTTTATTTGCAATTTCAATTATTTTATTTACTGCATTATTTTCTTTATTATAGCCATTTACGACATAATCTGTTGAGCCTTTAAATACTTTGTTAGCCCAGTCAAAATTTAACCAATTACATATTTTAATGATTTCGCTATAACTTTTGTCTGTTCCTTCTTCAATAGAGATATTATTATCATGATGATAAGGGGCTACTGTAATTGCTTCAATATTAAATTTATCTTGTGATTTTAGTAAATAGGAAAGAGCAAATTGATCATCACATTCATTGTAAATATCTGTATCTAAAATAACATTTACTTTTTGATTAGCTTCTTTTTTATTTAATTTGGATATTCTTTCATATATTTCTTCCCATTTTGAAACTCTGTCTAATGTTTGTTTTTTTTGGTTATATCTTGTATTCATTGTATAAACTTTAATACCATTATTTATTAAATCTAAACTTATTCTTGTACTATCCTCAATCATTAAGTCAATATTATTTTCTAAACATACTACTGTTTTTGAATGTTTGTCATAGGCATCTGTAAATATTAGATTATCATAAACAATATTATACTTATTTAGCCATTCAACAGTTAATTCATAAGGATTTGCATATTCTCCATTATTTCTTCCAGTTATAATATATACTTCATGTCCATCTTCTTTTAACTTATTTATGTAATAAGATGAATTTTCTAAAGGCTTTAGCTTTTTAGCAAATTTTTCAATGTTTTCATGATAAAAACTTGTTTCTTCTTCATCTGTCCAGTCAAACATTCCTTTTCTTAAATATTCTGGATTTTCATTTATAATTCCAGTATTTCTTAACTCTTTATCATGTTTTAAATATTCTTTTAATAATATATCATCAAAATTAGATATGCAATTGTCTATATCTATACCAATTCTCATTTTTATGCTCCTTTCTTTATAGTTCATAATTATAAATTTTACAATTTTCATTAATATCTGATGAATTGCCATTTTCTGGAATACCATTAAAATACCAATAAATTGCTCTTGATATTCCTCCATGTGTAACTAATAAAATATTATCATTACTATTACTTGATTTTAATTCATTTAGAAAATCTGATATCCTTTCATATACACTTTTCATAGTTTCTAATTCTGGATATAATCTATCTGAATTATAATTCCAAAATTCATCCCATTTAAGTTGTTCAAAAGGAACTTTTTCATATATTCCCATATCTCGTTCTTTTATTCTATTTTCAATTATCACAGGAACATTTTTATTTAATCCAAATAATTTTAATGTATGTTTTGCTCTTGGTATTGGAGAACAAAATATTTTATTAATATTTAACTTTTTAATATCTCTTCCAACTGCTCTAGCCTGTTGGATACCTGTTTCATTTAATGGCTCATTTTCAGTTGCTATAATTTCATTTTTACCCATATTAGTTTCACCGTGTCTAATTACATATAATTTCATTATAAATCTCCTAATTACTTAAATAAATTTTAATAGTATGTTATCATAAAAAATCCATATCTTCAACAAATTTTTACATTAATTTTAATCAGCCACATATCCATATCAAAACCAATAACAATATACGCACTTAATTTTGTGAAAGTCCCTTTTCCTGTATCATACCCTTTAAACTCCAAACAACTTTTTTTGAGTTTTTCTTTATTTTTAGCATATTAGAGGCCTGTCAAAATATCCACTTCAAAGCCATCAAAAAAAGCCTTGACTGGATACTTTTGATATATCCATTTAAGGTCTATTTTATATCCACTTCTTGTATAATTTTATTCTGTAATTTTAACCAAAACTCTTGATTTAGCAAATAAAAAAGTATATTATGAATATAATAATATTGATAAATTAATTTATCAAATAAACTAGGTAACACTAAACCTTTGATTAAATTCATAAATAAGTGTAATTTAACATTAGGTTAGATATGAGCCTTTAGGGTGTGAAACCTATAAACGAATATCCTATTTAACATTAGGTTAGAAACGAGCCTTTAGATAAAACTATAAACGAGTTTCCTTAAAAATTATGGGGGTACTAAAAAGTATCCCCATATCGTTATAAATAAATATATATAAGATAAAAATTTATTATTGTTCATTTAGTTTTTTAATTTTGTCAATTACATTGTCGCTAAATTTTTTCTTTCTATTTTCATCAACTAGTCCATTTATTTCTTGTTGTACATCAGAAAGTTGAGTATAACAATAACCTGAAATATATTTAGTATTTTTAATTGCATTTGTTAAATCTTTAAATCTTTCTATAAATTCAGTTTCATTTTTTACTTGTTTCCCATAACCCCAACCTTCATCTGAGTTTAATGCTATACCACCATATTCACTCATTATAATAGGTTGACCATTATAAATATAATTTTGGCTAAAAAGCTTATGTTTTCCATTATGTTCTATTTTATTATTAATTACATCTAATTCTTCATCATTATATGTGTTATATAATAAATTTCCATCTTGTTTATAATCATGAATAGTTATAATATCAGAAATTGTATGTTCCCATCCATCATTTGAAATCACAGGTCTAGTTTTATCAATAGATTTTGTAACATAGTATAAACTATTTGCAAAGTTTTGTTCATTTTCAGAAATTGAAATATTAGGCAATCCCCAAGATTCATTAATTGGTACCCATGTAATTATAGATGGATGATTGTAATTTTGTTTTACTACTTTTATCCATTCATTCATAAAATATTCTGCTGATTTATCGTTAAATTCATAGCAATTTGCCATTTCACTCCAAACCAATATACCATTTATATCACAGTAATAAAGAAATCTTTCATCTTCTATCTTTTGATGTTTTCTTATTCCATTAAACCCATATTTTTTTACCAAATTAATATCTTCTAATATAGCATCTTCATTAGGTGGTGTTAAATGTGAATCTTTCCAATACCCTTGATCTAAAATCATTTTTAAATATAATTCTTTATCATTCAATAAAATTTTGTCTTTTTCGATTGATATTTTTCTAACTCCAAAATATGAGTATACTTCATCAACTAAATTCCCATTACAATATAATTTATATACGATATCATACAAATAAGGGGATTCTAGTGACCAATATTTTATATTATGTTTTTTAAATTCATTGCAAATGTCAATAGTATAGTTTAAAATCTCGTTTTCTATGGGTAATTTTATACTGTTAATAATTTCATTATTAAAAAATATTTCTGTTTCTATTTCAAAGTTATTATCATCACTAATATTAGTTAATAATTCTATTTCAATAGTATTTTTATCAAAACTTGGTGTATTTTTAGCTGATATAATATAATTTTTAGGTATTTTTTCTAACCAAATAGTTTTCCATATACCTGTTGTTTGTATATACCAACACTTCCAACTTTCTTTTTTATATCTTTGTTTTCCTCTAGGCTGACTTTTTGATAATGAATCTTCAACTTTTATTGTAAAATTATTTTCTCCGTCAATTAAAAAATTAGTAATATCAAATGAAAAACGATGGTAACCACCAATATTCATACCTACATAATTACCATTTATCCATATTTTTGTAATAAAATCACTGCCCTCAAAATGTAAAATAGTATTTTCTTTGTTTGAATTTTTTTGAATATTTATATTTTTTTGATACCAAATATTTTCATGAATCGTTTCATCATTAATACCACTCATTTTAGTTTCATAAGTAAAAGGAACTAGTATATTTTTAGATTTAGGAAAATTATTATAAAATTTTTGTTTTTCTCCTATGTTTTCATCATCAAATATAAAATTCCATTGTCCGTTTAAATTTATCCAGTTATCTCTAACAAATTGTGGTCTCGGATAATTTTTTATTTGTTTCATTTTCATACTCCTTAAAATCTAATTATTGAACGTATATTATCATAAAAAATCCATATCTTCAACAAATTTTTACATTAATTTTAATCAGCCACATATCCATATCAAAACACAAAACAATATACACACTTAATTTTGTAAAAATCCATTTTCCTGTATCATACCCTTTAAACTCCAAACAACTTTTTTTGAGTTTTTATTTATTTTTAGCATATTAGAAACCTCTCAAAATATCCACTTTAAAGATACCAAAAAAAGCTCCAAGTGGATATATTAAAGGTATCCATTTGAAGCCTATTTTATAGCCACTTTAATAATAAATATGGATATAAAAATCGTATAAATAAATAGTTCTTCCAAACAAAACGAAAACTGGCCTTGGGAAAGGGGGAATTTTTAATGTGGACTTATAATAAAACTTTGCAATATCCAATTAATATAAAATGTCCAGATCCAAAATTAGCTAAAGTTATTATTTCTCAATATGGTGGACCTGACGGCGAACTTGCTGCTTCTTTAAGATATTTGTCTCAAAGATTTGGTATGCCTGATCAAAAAGCTAAAGCTATTTTAAATGACATTGGAACAGAAGAAACAATATGTGTTTAATTGTGTAAGTGCCTTA
>CANPDB010000010.1 GCA_947572725.1 uncultured Clostridium sp.
GATAGGCTAATTATTTAGCCTATTACTGCGAAAAATTTTTATTCCTCATAGCTGTTGCTTTTTTTTGCTTAAATACAAAATGCTGCATATAATGGTACTGATTTTATATTATTTTCAAATCCAAAGTTTTTTTCTGATATTCTAATCGCATACTTAGGATTATAATTTTTTATATATAAATCTAAACTTCTAGATTTTGTATGTGTGCTTGTTTTTACTTCAATTGGTACAATATCTGTATTTTTTTGAATCATAAAATCTAATTCTGCTTTTCCATTTGAAGTCCAATAATATAGTTCATATCCCTTAATTTTTAATTCATTTGCCACATAATGCTCTGTAAGTGGTCCCATTGAAATCATTGTTGGCCCGAGTATCTAAATCAATTTGATATAGTGGATATCTTGCTTTGTTTACAAATAGTCCAACATCACTCATATATAACTTAAATGATGTTAAATCTTTATGCATTTCTAACGGTAATTCTGAGGTTGCTTTGTTTACTTGATTTACTATTCCACTATTTTTAAGCCATAATATTGCATCTCCAAATATACTTGAACTACCACCTTTTGAAATAACCTTATATTGAAATTTTCTATTATCTTTTGCTAGTTGTACTGGTATTGAGTCAAATGCTGATATTATTTTATTTGATAGGCTATTATCTGCATATTTTGTCATATCTCTCTCATAAGATTCTAATATTTCTGCTTGGATATCTATTGCTGCAATTGTTTTTTGTTCTATTAAATATGTTTGAACTACTTCAGGCATTCCACCTACTACTAAGTATATTCTATATAATTTCAAACACAATTTATGAATATCTTTGTCCATTCTTTCATTACTATTAAAATGTTTTTGAATTTCCTCTATAAGATTTTCCCTTCCTATAGCTACTAAAAACTCTTTAAATGATAGTGGATACATATTAAGCATTTGAACTTTTCCTACAGGGAATGAATAATTTTCTCTATTTATGGCAACACCAAGTAACGATCCTGCTGCAATTATATGATATTCTGGTGCATCTTCGTAAAAGTATTTTAATGATGTTAATGCTCTTTCATTTGCTTGAATTTCATCAAAGAATATTAATGTTTTTCCTGGGACAATCTTTTCTCCATAGAATAATTCTAGTTTATTTATTACATATTTTGCATCTATACTATCTGATATTTGAGAACTTAATTCTTGATTTGTTTCAAAATTTACATATATTAAATTATCATAATTTTCTTTTCCAAATTGTTTTATTATATATGTTTTTCCTACTTGTCTAGCACCATGTATTATTAGTGGTTTTCTATTTTTTGATTCTTTCCATTTTGCTAAATCATTTATAATTTCTCTTTTCATAGAAATCCCTCCTTAAATGAATTTTACCACATAAGTTCAAAAAAATCAATTGTATAATACATTTTTTGAACTTATGTGGCATTTATGTGTTACAGTTCACAGCTTATTTATATTTGCTAAAGAGTTATAATATATTATAACTCTTTAGCTATTCTACTATTTTTAATATGACTGTGAACTGTAACTATTTATGCGTTTTAATACAACTCAATTATAGAATGCAAAATTTGATTATCTTTACTTCTTATAGTAATTACATTCTTATCAGCTTTTTGAGCATAATTACAAATAACTTCATCACCTAATTTAATTTCCTTTTTGTACACAATTCTTACATTAGCAAATGGTCTTTTTTCATATACCTCTTCTGGTAATGCTTCATACGCTAAGTCAAGATAATACAAGTTATGCATATGTTTATTTAAATCAATATCTTTTCTTATTACAGTATAATCTAATGCAGATTTAGAATCTTCTGGTTCTTCAACCTTGTCCAATTCTTTTTCTGGAAAGACAGATTTTTCTTCAGGAAGATATTTATTTATTATTTCTTCTGTTAATCGCGCTAATCTTCCACTCTTGATATCTATTAATGCCCATTTTGAAGTAGCTTTTGCTCTTAATTTTTTATTTTTGTCGTAAATCTCATAATCACGATATGTGAAAAATTTGTACATTCCTCTTCCCCAAGTATGAATTTCTAATTCTTCTCCATATGCTGGTCTGTCAATTACTTCTAGCTTCCAATCTAGCAATATCCATGTTACTTTTGTTTCTTCGATTTCGTTTACACCATATCCTACTAGGTCAGAATGATGCCCCCCTATGTCTTCTAAAAATTCTAGTATAGCACTATTTTTTACTTTGTTTTCTTTTCCTATATCTTTTAATCCTATTTTAAAATTCTCTTTGTAAATCATTTCTTTCTTCCTTTTTTAGTCTTTAATAACCATTCCATCTATACAATTTTCATAAATAAATTTTTTGATTTTTGACTTATCATTAGTTGTATAAAACTCTGATAATAATTTTATAAATTCTTCTAAATGATTATCTGAAACTTTTATAATACCATTACCATTTTCTATCATAATCTTATTTGCACAAATAGTGCTTGTCCTTTTATTCCCATCCCAAAACAATTGACTTCTCATACCATATAGCATATACTCAATTGCTTGTTCAGTTGTGTTCTCTATTTTTAATATTTGAGCTATTTGTTCTTTTACATTTTCTTTATCTGGAATAACAGGAACATACTCTGTCCCTGTTATTTCAACTCCACCATTTCGTAATTTTCCCCATTCAATACTTTCATTTCTTGCTACAAGTTCGTTTATTTTACAAATAAAATCTATATTAAATTCTTCTTTAATATTGTCTATAACATATTTCCAAGCATCTCTCAAATTTAATACACATTGAATTTCATCTATTTTTAAATTTGGAACATTTATACCTTCTAATATTGTTTTGGTTTGAGGAAAAGTTATATTTAGTCCTTCCATTCTCGCATTTGCATATATATTGTCTACTAAATTTCTTTTTGCAAGAAATATATTTTGTTCTATAGTTAAGTTATATTTATTTTCCATTTTATATTTTTCCTTATAAAAAATTTATTTTTACTGCTATTTTATATATTAGAAAATCAGTATAACTTTCCTAATATATTAACAATTTATATATAGTTATAAAAAAATGTACATTTCTTTTATAACTTTAATATCCAGGTTTTTCTAAAAGTTTAAACATATTTTTCTTATATTCTTCGACTCCTGGTTGATTAAATGGATTTACTCCTAAAATCATTCCTGAAACAGCACATGCTTTCTCGAAGAAATAAATTAATTCACCAATATTTAATTCATCTAACTTCTCAATAGAAATTTCAATATTAGGAACATCTCCTGATACATGAGCTTTTATAGTTCCTTCCATTGCCTTTTTATTTACATAGTCTAAACCTTTTCCTGCTAAATAATTTAAGCCATCTAAATTATCATCATCTCCATTAATTGTAATATCTGAATTTGGATTTTGAATTGATAATACTGTTTCAAATAAATTTCTTCTTCCTTCTTGTATATATTGTCCCATAGAATGTAAATCTGTTGTAAAGTCGACTCCTGCAGGGAAAATTCCTTTTTGCTCTTTTCCTTCGCTTTCTCCATATAATTGTTTCCACCATTCAGTAAAATAGTGCATTTTAGGTTCATAGTTAACTAATATTTCTATATTTTTGTCTGATTTATACAACATATTTCTTGCTATTGCATATTGATAACATTCATTATATTTAATATCGGAATCATTATATCTTTCTTGTGCTATTTTTGCACCTTCCATTAATTTGTCTATATCTATTCCTGCTGTTGCAATAGGTAGTAATCCAACTGCTGTTAAAACTGAATATCTTCCACCTACATTATCTGGTACAACAAATTGCTCATATCCTTCATTTTCAGCAAGTGTCTTAAGTGCTCCTTTTTCTTTATCTGTTGTAGCATAAATTCTACTTCTTGCTTCTTCAACTCCATATTTGTATTCTAGTATTTCTCTAAAAATTCTAAATGCAATTGCTGGCTCTGTTGTTGTTCCTGATTTTGAAATAACATTAACAGAAAAATCTTTTTCTCCTATGTATTCAATTAGTTCATTTATATAATTAGGACTTAGATTGTTTCCAACATATAAAATTTCTGGATGTTTTCTTTGTTCTGCTGGTAACATATTGTAAAATGAACTTGTTAAAGACTCAATAACTGCTCTTGCTCCTAAATAAGATCCTCCTATTCCTATTACAACTAAGATGTCTGATTCGTTTCCTATCTTTTTAGCTGCTTTTTTAATTCTCTTAAATTCCTCTTTGTCATAATTTGTAGGTAATTCTAGCCACCCAACAAAATCTTTTTCATCATTTGCTCTTTTGTGTAGTTCTTTATGTATGTTTTCTACTTTCTCTCTATATTCTGTCATATCCTCTTTTGATATGTTGCTATTTTCTAGATTTAATTTAATTTCTGCCATTTTTATCCTTCCTTTCCTAAAGGCTTTATTGTAGTTTAAGCTATTTTGCAAATTTTTGCCTTTCTTTTCTTTTGATGAGTTTATTATATAAAAGTTTATTTTATATTTCAATAGTAATTTTATAAGTTTTTAAATTAATTGTTGTAGTTTGTTAGAATTCGTAACTTATTTATATTGGCTAAAGAAGTTATAATATATTATTTTTTAGAAATGAATGTGGGGACCAACAAGTTACAGTTTGTAAATAAAATTCGAGGAGCAACTGCACCACAGAAGTTTATCTACAAACTGTTAGAAGTTGGGAATGTATAAAAAATAATATATTATAACTTCTCTAGCTAATCTACTATTTTAAAAACGACAAAATATTGAAATATAAACTTCTTCGCGCTATTTAGAATAGTTCAAACCAAACTGCAACTATTGATTATTGAAGAACTTCATTCATTACTTTAGACAAATACTTCATACTATTCAAGCATTGTTCAAGAGTATTACCAGTAGCACCAACTTCAATAATACTAGCATATTTACCAGTATGTTGATTATATCTTGAGTTAGTAAGAGTAATTGGCTTAAATAATCCTGGATACATTTCTTCTGCTTTTTCTTGTATCTTGATTGCAAATTTCAGATTTTGATTCCAATTTGGGTGTTCAAGGCCACCACCATTTGTTCCTATTACAAACATAATTTGAGCAGCTTCGTCTGTGTCTCCAATTTTAACTGTTGGTGCATAGTCGCTTCTAGAACCTATGGCATCTCTATGTACATCCATAATAATGTCACTAGGATTTGTTTGCAAAATTTTTCCTACTGTTTCTAAAGAACGAGTATATGAGCCATTATATGCTGGATAATCATGATAATCTTTATTATGAATTACATTATATTTATATTCTTTCAAGTGATTTTCTAATTCTGTTCCAACTCTTACCACACTAAAATTTAAATCTGTCGTTCTAAAGTTTCCTGTTGGTGTATATGGATACTTTTCACTTGAAGTATAACTTTCACAACTGTGTGTATGAAATAAAACTATATTTTTATTTTCAATAGTAATATTAGGTGTTAACATTTCTCGTGTTAATTGATAATCTGTTTGATTTTTTATTTTCACTTTTCCATATTCAACATTGTAATTTTCTGAAATTGGATTGTTTGTAATTACTTGCGTTGGCAATCCTGTTTGAGCTAGTTGGATTTTTTCTTCTTGTGTATTTGTAGTAGCTGTTTCTTCTTGTGCAGAGTTTTGTGCATTTGCTTCTTTCTGTGCTTTTTCTTCTATTTTCTCCATTCCGTTTATACTACTAATTTGTGTCTTTAGTACTTCTTGCAAAAAATCTCCTTCAATTTCTTCATCGTCTTCACTTGCAACTTCATTGTATTCTTTGTTTATTGTTGATATTGTTGGAATTGTCTTGTCTAAACATTGTATCATATTGTTTTGTGATAGTATTTCTATTCCACTTTTTGCTTTTTCTATTAGATTTCCTTCTTTTGTTTTTTTATAAAAAAATTTTCCTAGATATATGATTCCAAGTAATAATATGATTGCTATGAAAAATTTCATGATGTCTCTCATCTTTAATACTGTAACATTAAACATATTTTTCTCCTTATCTTAAGTCTACTATATATATGTATATTCATATAAGGAGATTTTTATAACTATTATTGTTGTTTTGAAATTTCTTATATTAATTTAATATAATTTGAAATAGCGCGAAGAGGATAATATTTATATATTTTGAAGTGAAATTGTGGGGACCGTTCAAAAATTCTCAAAATTTATGCAATAAATTTTGTTAGAATTTTTAGAATGGGGATAACGAAAAAATATATAAATATTATCCTCTGGGAGCGAGTATAGAAATGAATTAATATGAGAAATTTCAAAACAACATAAAAGCTTAGATACAGAATTTAAATTCTAATATCTAAGCCTTATTAATTTTATAATTAAACTTTCTTCCAAAACCAATCTAAACAATTAGCAATACTTTTCTTTCCTTTTTCCTTTGCTTCTATATCATCTACCCATAAGTATGCAAAAAATGTTATTAGAACAAATATAAAATCAACTACTATACACTTTGACAATGTTGACAATAAAATTTTATATTCTCCTGATAATGTTACCATTTGTATTACGTGAATAACTAATATTGCTAAATATCCAAATAAACCAATTGCTGCTATATAACTTTTCTTTATTTCTTGTGCTAAAAACACTAATAATACTGTAGCTGTTAACATTAATAATAATATTACTGGATTTGCCATATTTAAAATAATCATTTTCATTCCTCTTTTCTTTTGTTTGTGCATAATTATGATATCATTTTATTTTTTAATTATCAATAATTATTTTAACTTTTTTTATTACATTTTTGTTACATCTTTTATGAGCTTTTTATTTTAATTAACAATATCTTGAATTTGCTTTTTTAATTCTCCTAATTCTGTATCTAAAAATCCCCAAACCATATTTAAATTCACGCCTTCATAATCATGCACTATTCTATTTCTTAAGGCTTTTAGTCCCCTCCATTCAACATTTGGATTTTCTTTTACTGTTTCTTCACTAATTTTTCCTACTAATTCTCCTATTTGACTTAAATTAAAAACACATGCATTAACTGTTTTTCTATCGTTGTTAAATTTTTCATGAGAATATCCAGATATAAATTCTTCTATTTCTTCAATGTATTTTAAAACTTTCATTAGCACTATTTTATCTTTACTTTTCATAAATAACTACTCCTGTCCTTTCTATTTCCTTTTCTATTTTTGAGTTTTTATCAATTTCCAATTTTTCAATAACATCAACATCTTTATCAAGTTTTTCTCTTATTTTATCTACTATAGCAAAAAATTTTAATCCTGTAATTTTTCCTTTACTATCAATTAATATGTCTATATCACTATTTTTAGTAGGTCTATTTTTAGCATATGAACCAAATAATATGGCTTTTTCAACCTCTGTATTTATTAAAATTTCATTTATCATATTTTTTATATCTTCTATAGAATATATTTTTGTAGTCATATATTGGTCCTCCTTAATTTTTTATTATTATTTGTGTTTACTTAAGTTTAGCTTCTATTAGTTCAGCAATATCAGTTGCTTTTTTTGTTATATATTCTTGGTCTTCTCCTTCTATCATTACCCTAACTAGAGGCTCTGTTCCTGATGGTCTAATTAAAACTCTTCCATTTCCATCAAATTCTTTTTCTAGTTTTTCAATAGCTGTTTTTATGTCTGCATCTTTTTCATAATCATATTTCTTGTTAGAGTTTACTTTTGCATTAATTAACACTTGTGGATATAACTTCACTAAATTTGCTAGTTCAGAAGCTTTTTTGTTTTCTTCTAATATTGTTTGAATTATCATTAATGATGTTAAAATTCCATCTCCTGTTGGATTATAGTCTAGTAAAATAACATGACCTGATTGTTCTCCTCCTAAGTTATATCCTTCTTGTAGCATTTTTTCTAATACATATCTATCTCCAACTTGTGTTTGTAATAGTTGTAGTTCATTTTCTTTTGCATATTTGTTTAATCCTAGATTACTCATAACTGTAGCAACAATTGTGTCTTTATTTAATTTTCCTTTTTTTCTTAAATTCTGTGAGATTATTGCAAGTATTTTATCTCCATCAATCTCATTTCCATTTTCGTCTATTGCTAAGCATCTATCACCATCACCATCATATGCTATTCCTAAACTTAATTTATTATCTACGACGAATTTCTTTATTGTTTCTAAATGTGTTGAACCACAGTTTTCATTGATATTTATTCCATCTGGATTATTGTTTATAATTTTGTATTTAATTCCTAATGTACTAAATACTTTCTCTGCTACTTTATATGTTGCACCATTTGCTGTATCAATTCCAACAATAAAATCATCACTTAAATATTTTTTTATATTGTCTTGGAAAAGTTCTTTAAAAAATTTTACATATTCTTCATTTAAGTCTAATCTATATTCTGAAATTCCTATTTTGTCTCCTATAGCTGTTAATTCATCTAATTTTCCAGATTCCATTACATCTTCAATTTCTTCTTCTAAACTGTCTGATATTTTTGTTCCCTTGTTACTAAAATATTTAACTCCATTAAATTCATATGTATTGTGTGATGCTGATATGACAACACTTGCATCTGCATTTAGTTTTCTTGTTAAATATGCTACTGCTGGTGTTGGCATTACTCCTAATAATTTAACATTTGCCCCATAGCTTAAAAATCCTGCTACCATTGCACTTTCTATTAGTGTTCCTGAAATACGTGTGTCTCTTCCCATTAATATTGTAGGTTTATGGTCTGTGTGTTTTGATAACACGTATGCTCCTGCTTTTGCAACTTTATATACTAATTCTGGTGTTAACTCAGTATTAGCTATTCTTCTGATTCCATCTGTTCCAAAATATTTTCTCATAATTTTACTTCCTTTCAATGATTCATTTTACTTTTTATATTTGTATTATATTAAATCAAAAAATATTATTTTTTATTGTTTCTTGAATAATCGTTTTGTAATTCCATCAAAATCTATTCCTGTTTCCATCATAATTTTTTCTTTTAGCGTTAATTTAATTTTATTTGGCTCATCAATATCTATTCTTTTATTTCTTAATACTAATTCTGGATTTCCAGTTGTCATTTTCTTTAACTTTTCTTTTCCTGTTATTTCTTCTATTTTCTTAAGTGTTTCTGGTATTAGTGGATAAATTGTATTTTCTCTATGTACATCACTTCCTAAGAAATGTACCATATTATTTTCTAACAATTTTCTTACTATTATTTCTGCTTTTTCTCCATATTGGCCTATTATGCTTCCATAATTACATTGTATTAGAACTCCTTTTTTTACTAAGTCATATACTAGTTCTGGTTCTTTTTGTACAAAGCTGTATCTTTCAGGATGTGCTAATACTGGTACTAATTTGTATTGCATCATTTCATATATAATATTATATAAATTAAGTGGCTCATTGTGCATTGGTAATTCAAAAAGTACATAATTTGTGTTGTTTATTGTTGTTGCTTTTCCTTCTTCTAATAATTTTATTATATTTTCAGTTAAGTATATTTCATTTCCTAAATATAAGTTTATATCTATGTTTTTTTCTTTTAAATCTTCATAGATAGCATTTAGCCAAACTTCTCTTTCTCTAGTATGTGTTTCATAGTATCCTTCTATATAGTGTGGTGTTAAAATTATTGACTCAAATCCTGCTTGTTTTGCTTCTTGTATTAAATTGAATGTTTCTTTTATGTTTCTTGATCCATCGTCTATGTTTGGCAATATATGTGTGTGAAAGTCTATCATTATTTTTCTCCTTTGGTTTTCGTACTTTTACATTATACCTTTATCTTTTTTAAATTGCAATAGAACAACAGTGGCATAATTAAAATTTTTTTAACATTTTAGATTACTTTTTATGCCACGCCCGTTGTTCGTTCGCAAAAATTGCTTTGCAATTTTCTGTGAAATGCTTTATATTATAGGAAGTTCAGAGAACTTTACTATAATATAAAAAAGAGAATTACTTCCCTTTTTCTCGTTGTTGTTTCTCCATAAATTCACTTACTCTTTTTAAAATTTCCTCATCTCTTTCAGATGTCATTTCTCTTTTATTCTCAATTTCAATTTTAATATTAGGCTTCCTTTCCTCCAAATCCATTTTCTCTACATCGCTTTTCCTATTTCTATTATTAATATTTGTTTTATTAATTTTCGTTCCAATTTCTTTATTGTCTTTAATCCTTTCATCTTCATCTATCTCGCTATTTTTCACATTATTTATTTTTTTGTTTTCAGCAATTTTTTCAGTATCTAAAGTCTTTTTTGTTGTCTTATTAAGAACTTGTTTATTATTTTTTATTTCATTTAATTGTTCTTGTATTTTTTCTTCTTTTTCTTTAGATAGTGTCGTATCTAAAAATTCTGTATTATGTTCATAATTACTATTTGATTTACGTTTTTTATTAGATGAACCATAATAATATGTTTCATCATACTTTTTAGATGATATAGGAATTTTATTAAAAACAACTCCTATGTTTTTTCCACCTACATCTTTAATATTATTAACTATTTTTCGTAAGCTATCTTTTTTTGTTTGTTTATATGCTGTTACAACAATTGTTGAATCTACCATTCTAGTTAAAACCATTGAATCTGTTACTAATTCACATGGTGTTCCATCAATTATAACAATATCACATTTTTCGCTTAATTCTTTTAATAGTCTATTCATTTTAGCTGAAATTAATAGTTCTGATGGATTTGGTGGTATATCTCCTGCTGGCATAACATATAAATTGTCAATTTCTGTTTCTTGTATATAGTTTTCTATATCATTCACATTTTCTGTATCTTCCATACCTATTCCTGATAGATAATTAGAAAGTCCTGGTTTTGGTGGTACATCGAAAATAACATATTGTCTTCCTTTTCTCATATCACTGTCTATTAATAGTACTGTTTTCCCTGCTTGTGCAAATGTAACTGCTAAATTAGATGATATCCAGCTTTTTCCTTCCCCTGGTACAGTGGATGTTATTAATATAAGTCTAGAAGTTCTTTTTGTATTCATAAATTGTATATTTGCTCTTAATGTTCTAAACACTTCAGAAATAGGAGATTTTGGATCCATTTGTGCAATTAATTCTTTTTTCATCTTCTCTTTTTACCTCCTTTTTCCTTTTTGCTATCATACATAGGTATAGATACTAAGATAGGTAAATTTAACATTCTTTCTATTTCTTCTGATGATTTTATTGTATTGTCTAATATGCTTGCTATAATAACATATACTCCTGCCATTACTATTCCTATTAGTGCAAACATAAGAATATCCTTTTTGTGATGTATATTTGATGGAGAATTAGGAATTGTAGCTTCATTTACAACTTGTACATTATTAATGTTATAAATTTCAGAAATTTTCTTTGTAAATACATTTGCTATTTCATTTGCAATTTTAGCTGAGTTTTCTGCTTCTTCATTTGTTACATTTATATCAATAAGGGCTGTATTAGTAGCAGCACTCACGGTTATGTTGTTTCTAAGTTTTTCTACAGTTATATCTATTCCTAAGTTTGATATAACATCTCCTAATACATTTTGACTTTTTATTAATTCAGTATATGTTGATACTAGTTTTGAGTTAACTGTTACATCTGAAGCAATTGATGCTGTGTTTGTTGTATTGTTTTCTTGTGATGCTAATACTAATGTTGTTTTTGCGCTATACATAGGAGTTACATATTTTGTTGTATATATATAACCTATTTCTATAAAGATTAGTATTATTAATATTATTTGTAGTTTTCTTCTCCAAAATGCTTTGAATAATTCTATTAAATCAATTTCCTCCATAACTCCTCCTTTCATCTATTTTTTCTATCTATTTATTATCGTCCTTCCTAATATATTTTTATTATATTTGCATATTATAATTTAGAAAAATCACAATTATCTGGATCATGCCTAACTCTATAATTCTCGTTAATCAAGTTTATTTTATTCATATCTTCTTCTGTTAGTTTAAAATCGAATATATCTATATTTTCCTTCAATCTTTGCTTATTAGATGTTTTTGGAATTGGAATATATCCCAATTGGATATTCCATCTTAAAATAATTTGTGTTACTTTCTTATTATACTTTAGAGCAATGTCTTTTAAAATTTGATTATTTATTAATTTTTCATCCATTCTAGCAAATGGTGAATATGATATCCTACACCTAATCTTTTTAATTGTCTTTCAAAAGCTTGTTTTATATTTCCCTCTCTTTGTTCCGCATTACTTACTTTTGTAATAATATAATAATTTTGTCTTTTCATTAAGGATACTTTTAAAGATAGACCTAGCCATTTTTCATTTCCATATGCTGATGATGTATCAAATAATCTATATCCCTCTTTTTTTGAATTAATTACTGTTTTCAGTAATTCCTTTCCATCCATAGGATAAGTACCTAATCCAATACTTGGCAATTCAATATTATTTTTATTTTCCATTACGTTTTCCTCTCTTTTTTATTAAATTTCAATACTAAATAACTTATCAATAGTAGTGTAACAACAACTACTAAAAAATATGTAATTACTAATGATATTTCATTAATCTTCATTATTATTTTTTCTTTTATCTAATCCTCTTTTTAAAAAATATCCTAATATCATAAAGAAAAATGGAACAGCTATTCTCGGTATTACTAATTTTATTTTTTCCATACTACATTTTCTTTTATTACTCTTGCTGGTACACCAGCTACTATTGTATGTGGTGGTACATCTTTAGTTACTACTGCACCTGCTGCTACTACTGCACCTTCGCCAATAGTAACACCTTTCATTATAATTGCTCTTGTTCCAATCCATACATTATCTTCTATTTTCACTTCTTTCTTCATTTTATAATCTTCTCTTAATATTTGATGTGCATCTGTATCCCTTATTATTACATCTCTTGCAATTGCTACATTTTTTCCTATTTTAATTTTTTTACCACAAATTATTTGCGCAAATCCATTAAAATATCCACTTCCCAATTCTAATTCTGCATTGTCAAAAATTCTTATATCTGTACCACTTCCAATGCTAAATTCTCCTTCTATATCCAATTTTGCATTACTTCCTAAAAATATTCTTGTTTCTTGTTTTGATTTAATATTTTCTTTTAAGCCTATATATACTCTTCCTTTACTGTTAATTTTAGCTGTATTATCTAACATTAATCTTGTATACTTGTAACAAAGGATTTTAGGTCCACTAATTTTAGTATTTTTCCTATAATTTATAAATAAAGTATCTTTTATTGCATATTTTTTCATTCTTCTTATTACCTTTCTTATAATATCATAAATTTTAGTGTGTTCTATTTTTATTTTTAATTTTCCAACTTTACTTGGTTCAGGAAAATATTTATTACTTAATTGTTTATATGATAAATTGTCTATTTCTTTAAAAACTTCATCTCTAACTGGCGTCTTATCTACTGATTGACTTATACAAACATTTTCTTCAAATACTTTATCTGATTTTATTTCTTTATAAGACATATTTTGTTTTACTTTTTCAAATAATTTTTCTCCTTTTTTTGAATTTAATAATATCATAGAAGTTCCTTTATTATTATCTAAAGATTTATCAATTGCTTCTATTCCCCAAAAATCTGCTAGAGTAATATCTGCTACTCTTGGCATATCTTTAAATTGGCATTCATAACAACAAGGTCTTATAAAAGCATTATATTTTAAATATCCTATCATATAAGAATCTACATATCTTCCACCTATATATTTTTTTCCATTTTTAAAATCTACTCTGGTAGAAAAATTATGCCATCCATGAATTTTATTTTTAAATTTAACATTTGTAACTTTGGAATGATATCTTTTTTCTAAATCTTGTATATACTTTTTAAATATTTTAGGAGAGTTCATTCCTCTACAAATAAAATCACAAGTATATAAATTATCATAATCTTTCTTTAAATAATTATATAATCCACTAATTTGACATGGGCTCCCACAAATTAGTACTTTTCTCCCTTCTTCTAACTTCTCTTTAACTTTTCTAAATGTATCTCCCATATCACTTTGTAAATATTTTGAACTACGAATGTTTTCTAAGTCTTTTATATTGTCAGATAATATATGTTCAACTAGCCATTCTTTATTATATACTGCACCTGCCACATATCCATTTTCTTCATATATAGCTTTAGCTAATTCTGAAAATACTCCACCTGATGTACTATCTAGTCTTGTGTGTTCATTTTTACTCCAAGCAGCTATTATTTTAGGTCTTAAAGTCCTCTCCTCTTCTTTCTTTTTTTGTTTATTCAATAATGGACATGTTTTGTCACACAGTCCGCAATTAATACATTTATTTTCATCAACTTTAGGATATTTAAATCCTTCTTTATCTTCTACCATAGTTATTGCATTTACTGGGCATACATTATAGCAAGCATAACATCCAGTACATTCTGCTTTATTCTTTATATCTATCATTTTTGGTCTCCTTTGCTAATTTTTCTAGCTAATTTAGTAAATAATTCTTTCTCATATTGATTCATAGCACACTTCCACATTATAATAATATATATTATTGTATATAATACAATTTGAACTACTAAAGCAATGTTTGATTGAATTGGATAAAATATTTTTATACTCATTCCAATTATAAAACATATTAATATAATTAGTGTCATTTTTAAAATATTTCTCCAAAATCTTGGTATGTCAATATTAATTTTTTTATAATAAAATATGTTCATTAATAATCCTGGACCTATTAATAAAGTTATGAAAGTACCAATAGCAGCACCAATTCCACCATATATTTTTGAAAGTGGTATACTAATAATAACATTCATAATAGCAGTTATTGTTAAAATGACACTTCTATATTGATGTTTATTTTTAGCTTGCAATATATTAATTCCTATATTTTGTATTAATGGTAGTGTAACTGGTATCATAAGTATACAAGCAATAAAATATGATTGACTATATTCAGGTCCTACCCACATTAAGTTAATAAATTCTTTTCCATATAGAATAAATCCAGTTATAATTAATGCTATCATAATATACTGAAGTCTTCCTATTTTTATAAAAATATTACTAAATTCTTTATCAGTAGCATTTTGTTCTTCCATTTTCGTTACTTTTGGCAATAACACACCTGAAATAGCTGTAGAAAAGTTTAAATACATTGTATTTAATTGATTTGCAGTAGAATATAAAGCAACTTGGATTGTCCCTGAAACAGCTCCTAAAACAAATTGATCTGTACTCCATGTAATTTTATCAATAACAGTATTCAAAAATATAAAAAAGGAATATGCTGTAATTTCTTTTAACAAACTCATATCAATTTTTCCAAATTTTAATTTTATTTGTAATTTGCTTCTACAATAAATCATATTAATTAATAATGTACTAATATTTAAAATTGTAATTACAATAACTAATGAAATAGATTTATATCCCATTTTTAATAATATAATTGTTATAATAGGATTTAAAATAATTCTAATAATATTTAATATTTTTGCAAATACAAACTTTTCATAAGCAGTTATAATAGAACTAAATATGCTAAGTGGAAAAGTAAGTGCTAAATTCAATGTTAAGATTCCCATTAATGTCTTTGCTGTTTTAATTTCTTCTATGCTCATAGTTTGTCCAAATAATTTATCTACATTAAAGTATAAAATCATTCCTAAAATAGCTGCTATAAAGCCTATTAAACTATAAATAATTAGAAACATTCCATGTAGTTTTTTCTCTTTTTCTTTTTCGCCTTTCACTCTATATCTAGTTGTATATATGATAATAGCATTTCCAAATCCAAAGTCTAATATCGTCAAATATGAAATAATTGATGAAACTAATGAATATAATCCATATTCTGATTGTCCTAACATTCGTGTTAAAATCGGTGTATATGCAATACCAATTACCATATTTAAAACAATTATTATATAAGATAGTATTACACCAACTTTTCTTTGTTTTGATAAATTCATCTTATGTTTTGGCCTCCTTGTCAAAAACTTATTAACATTATTTTATTTTTAGTGTTTTTTCTAAAAATCCTCTACTTTTTTCTTTTTCATTTTCTAGAATTTTATATGCATCTTTATAATTACAAGTAAGGCAATTATCTGTTATTTCACCATTGTATATTACATCTTTTATATTAAATTTATCTATAAATGTGTCTAGTCGTGAATTCATAGTAATTCTTTCTTTATCTTCATTATTGAATATTAAAAATGGTCTTCCATATAGAACAGAAAATACACAAGCATGAAACGAATCTGTACATATCAATGACGCATTCTTCACTAAATATAAAAATTCTGATGGTCCTGATAAATAAAAATCATCATTAGGATCTAATAAATTAATTATTTTAAATCCTTTCTTATCTGCGAAATTTTCTATATTAGTTCTTGTATTATCAGAAACTTTTCCTAGGAAATAACATAATATGTATTTTTTATCAATTGATTGTTCTGGTTTAATTGCAACTTCATCCCATTCTTGTGGTGTTAATAACATTGTTGGATCAATTAATACTTCAACATTTTTATCTTTAATTAATTCTTCAACAATGTCTTTACCTTGGTCTTCTCTAACAGAAATGGTATTAATATTATTTAAACAGTTTGTTATTATTTCTTTATGTTCATCATCAACATTATTAACCCCAAAACTAGCAGCATATGAAAAATTTCTTTCTTTTTTTGACGATAATGCAAACATCTGATTATAATTAAAACATGGAAAAGTATAGTTCCATACTTGGTCACTTCCAATTTCGATAAAATCGAATTTATCAACCTTTTTTTCACTTAATAACTTTAAATTTAAATATTTGTTAAACTTTTTGAATTTTTTTATTCTTTTATATTTATAATTATTAGTTATATTTTTATAAAAATTTTTCAATGTTTCTTTTAAATATATATTCTCTTTAAATAAAATTGTAGAAACTTCAAAATTCATTCCACTTAAATACTTAACAAGTGCATAATTTTGTAGCTTATTTCCAAAATTATTATTTCCATATAATGTAATTATTCCTATTTTTTTCTTAATTTCCTTCATAAATTTTACCTTCCTATTTTACAATTTAATTTTCTCAATATATAACCAATTGGTACTCCTACATAAATATAAAAAATATAAACAAATATATTTTGGTTGATATCATACGACCTTTTTACTAAATTATTGAATAACTTTTTTTGTGTATTATTATATTCTTTTATATGAAGCATTTTCTCAATAAATGGTTTCATAACTAAACATTTTGAAATATAATAGCAATACCCTCTATAATTTTTTTTGTGCCCTTCATAGTTATTAGCACCACTTTTTGTTAATCCATCATCTAAATAATCACATATATAAATTGGTTGATTATACCATCTTATTTTATATCCATCATAAGCAATTGACATCCAACATACGTCTTCTGTTACAAAATCTTCTCCTTCAAATTCTGGAAATTTATATTTTTTTAAAATATCTGTCTTATAAATTTCTGCTTTGTCCCCAACTAAATTTAATTTAATTCTTTCAAAATTAGTAGCATCTACATAATTATTTTCAAACTTTACTTTGCCTCCAACAATTTGACCATTTTGATATTCTTTTAGTCCTGCTACTCCTACAATATTTTTTTCATTATGTATTGAGTTACACCATTCGCTTACTAGTTCTACTGCATTATTTGTTAAAAAATCATCGCTATCTACTATGAAAAAGAATTTTCCTTTTGCTAAGTCAACTGCTTTATTAATTGCTCTATGTTTTCCACCATGTTTTTGCTTATAATATCTAATTTCAAATTTATTTTCTTTATTAATCCAATTCTTTATCAATTCTTCAGTATTATCAACTGAATCATCATCTATAATCAACCACTCAAAATCGTAGCACGTTTGATTTTTTAGTGATTTATATAACTGTTCTATTGTATAAGCTCTATTATATGTTGGCGTAAATATTGTTAATTTTTCTTTCATATTTTTTCCTTTTCTTTTTTGTTTTTCACAATTTTTTGTATTGTAAATTTTAGTGTTTCTAGAAGCCCTATTCTTTTTATCTTTGTATACACTCTATATGGAAAAGTATATACTCTTTCAAAACAGTGACCTACTTTCATTCCAAAAATTTTATTTATTCTTTGAATAAATACTAATTGTTTTTTTTGTTTGTTATCCTTCCAAGTAGCTGTATAATGATGTATAGATTTAGTAGTTTCTGCTATTTTTAATTCTCCTGTATAATAGTCAAGTGGACAAAAAAACTCTATTGGATAAATATATATATCTGAAATATTTTGCAATGTATTATTCCTTTTAAAACCTTCTTTAATTAATTCATCAGTAGTGAGCTCGACAATAGTTGTATAATCTATTTCACTATTATTTTTTATAAAACTTTTAGTATTATAAATATCTAACATTTGTTTTAAAAATTTATGATTCGGATATACTGCTAATCCTAATCCTGGATTAACATTTGTTATAATTTTATTTTTATCAGTTGAATACTGTTTTTCAGTTCCCATAAATGAGCCTTTTTCTAAAATATCATCTATTGTTTTTATTAATTCAACATCTGTATCAAAATATAGTCCACCATAATTATACAATATCCAAAATCTAGCATAATCAGATACAAATGCCCATTTTTTTTCTTTATATGCTTGTTGTACATAGTTACAACAATTAATATCAAAATTATTCTCATTCCACTCTATTATTTTATAATCTGGACAAAATTTTTTCCAACTATTTATACATTTTTTTGCATCATCTGGTAAAGGATTTCCACCAAACCAACAATAATGTATTAATTTTGGGATTTCAAGTTTCTTGTTCATTATACTTATCCTCCAATTCTTTATTTTTATTGCATTTAAAGAATATTTGTGAAAAATATAACATTGATACATTCATAAATACATATGTTGCCACATTTTCCGAACACATATATACAATAAAAAAGCTTACAAAAAAAGTTAAATCATTTAATTTTCTCTTATATGTATTAATCAAAATATATAAATATCCACCTACTACTATTATATAATAATATATTCCATTGCAAATTAGCATTCTTGAATATCCTATATCTAAAATATTATGTGTATATTCACTTGTTAAATCTTCTAATACATTATTTCCTAAAAAGTTAATACCATATTTCTTTATGTAGAAATTTGCTTGAGAAAATCGACCAGTCATAAAATTATCTATATTATTCATATACTTCTTTTCATTATTATATATAATTGGTAAAACTGTAAAAAAGACTATACAAGAAGTTAATGCTATAATAAGTATTCTATTTTGTATATTTTTCTTTAAAAAGTTCTTTTTTAATAGTATAAAAGATAATAAGACTAAAATATAAACTAATATACCTGTTTTACTTTTAGTAAGTAAATATATTGCAATCGCTCCTGCAGTAGAAAAAAATATATGCCTAATCTTTATTTTATCAAAATATAAATATCCAAAGTGTGCAAAAATAATATTATAATATGCAGAACATATATTGGGGTGTCCCATTCCAAAATAAAATCTTGTTCCTTTATTATAGTAAACTGATGAAATATTAGTTATTCCAAATAAACTTAACAATATAAAAATAAAACAACAAATACATAATGTAATTAAACTATATTTTACTATTCTTTTAAAATCAATTCCTTTAGCAGCTATAATAGCTAATACAAACCATAAAACTCTAGCATCCCCACTAACTTTAAAAGACATAAAAGAGCATCCTATTAGTACTACATTTAATATTATTTCTTTAAGACTATATCTTGTTAGTATTATCTTTAAACAAAATAATCCTCCACAGAATAATGAAATATAGCTACCAAATGATGAAATATATTTATATGCACTTGAATTTGCAAAACATATATTAATTTCCATTAATATCCAAGCAATATAAAAAAAAACGTTTATTGATATTTTGTTTTTCACCTTATTCACCCTACAATCTTACATAAATTTTTCTAAAACATATAAAACTAATTGTTTTTATAAATTCTTTAAAATTTACTGTATTTTTTATTAAAAAAAATGCATTTATTCCTGTTGGATATCTTTTATCAATTATCTTGAATTTTCTAAATGTAGTAATTATATATTTTGATAAAATAGAATACCATAATTTTTTTATTTTCTTATCTTGCAATGTATCAAATTGTTCCTTCCATTCAGCATATATCTCAATCATATCTTGTATATTTTTTGAGTTATCTTTTTGTTGTGTAATAGAATCCTCACGTATTACATATTGATAAAATGGGTATCTTAAGCATTTTATTTTATTTGTACTTAAAAAAATTCTTGGTAATATTTCCATATCCTCATGTAGTATTCCTGTCTTAAAAAATAGATTATTTTTTAAGAGAAATACTCTTCTATACATATTATAACAAACTGGTGCATAAAATTGATTTTTTTCTATACTTTTTTTTATAACTTGATATGAATTATATGTAATATCTTCTTTTAAATTAGTTCTTTCTTCTAGTTTCACTTTATTATTAATATGTATTGTAGCTTCACCAAGAATTACTTCAACTTGATCATCTATCTGTTCTATAAATTTAGAACAGGAATCTAAAAGAATATAATCATCTGAATCTATAAACATAACAAATTCTCCTGTAGCTGCTTTTAATCCAAAATTTCTTGCATCTGATAATCCTCCATTTTTTTTATGAATTACTTTAATTCTTTTATCTTTGTTTTTATAAAAATCACAAATTCTACCACAGTCATCTGGTGATCCATCATCCACAAGTATAATTTCTAAATTAGTATATGTCTGATTAATTATCGAATCTATGCATTTTGGTAATTCTTTTTCTACTTTATAAACTGGCACTATAACACTTATTAATGGTTTCATTATTCCGTCACCTTTCTTTAATAACTTTTGCTGGTATTCCACCTATTATAGAATTTTTAGGATAGTTTCCTGTCAAAACAGCATTAGCAGCAATTACACATCCATCTTCTACTTTAACTCCATCTAAAAATACCACGCCAGCACCAATCCAACAATTATTACCAACTATAATTCCTTTATGATTAACTCCCTGTTCTTTAATTAATTTATTTTTATCTAAATAATTATGGTTCTCAGAATGAAATCTTATATTTTGACCTGCTATAATATCATTTCCTATATTCACTCCACCAGCACATCCGAAAGTAACAATTTCTGCCAAAACTTGTGTTGTTTCCAATAGTAATACCCTTTCCTATATCTTTTATTGTTCCTGTACATTCAATTATATTATTTTCACCAATAATTGAATTAGTACCTATTTTTACTCCTTCTGTTGATAATGCGTCAATTTTTACATTATTATGAATTTTAGTTTTTGACCCTATTTCTATATTTCTTTTGCAAATTAATTTAACTTTTTTCCCTATAAAACATTTATTAGAAATATTTTTATATCCTATTGATCTTAAAGTTCCTCTAATTTTCATTAAACTATATTTCCAACATATTATTAAAATATATGTCTTAGGAACATTTTTATCTATTTTGAAATTCTCTTTTCCAACAATCTTCAATAATTTATTAATCATTCTTCACATCTTTTCCTTTATATAAATTATATATCTCTTCAACAAATTGATTCCATAACTTTATTTTTGAATTTTCTATTGCTTCCTTTTTTAATTGTTTCATTTTTTTCTCATCTAATGATTTTAAAGCTTCTTTTAGTGAACTCACAGAATTAGCTTTAATAACTATTCCATTATCACATATGATATCTTTTGCTCCAACATTATCGCTAATTATTACTGGTATTCCATAACTTATTGCCTCTAATACTGTATAGCCAAATGTTTCATACCCTACACTAGGTGCTACTAATATGTCAGTTTTTTTCATTATATTAGGAAGTTCTTCGTATTTATAACCGTTACTGATAATATTCATATATTGAGATGGATTATCAAAATCTGAATATAAGTTTAATTTAAAGTTTCTTATTCCTTCCTCCCATAATTCATCTAAAGCCTTTTTTAATATTTCAAATCCCTTAAGTGGTTTTAGTGATGCTAAAAAAGTTATTGAAATTATTTTATCATATTTCCATTCAGTCAATGTTCTATTATCTTGAATATCACTATGTGATATTGTAATTGTCTTATAGTTCATAGGTTTTAAATATTTTAAAAAAATAGATTCTGTTAATTTTGAATTGAAATGAATTATATTTATTTTTTCTAAAATATTTATATAAAATTTTCTTAACTCTTTATAAGTATTATGATTATTTTCTATTGATTTACTATTTCTGTCTTTTTCATAATTAGAATAATCAAAAAATTCTGTTCTATGTCTTTTCCTTATTTTTCTGATAATTTTCGTATCTTTCATTTTTCTATATATTGGGCTTTGTATTAATCTAATTTTATTAAAAGATAATGCATTTTCATTGCAATATACACAATCTCTGCAATCATGATCACTATCGCAAACATTATTGTTTTTGAATAATGTTACTTTTGGACATATTCCAAAATAATCATGTGTTGTATAAATCATTTTTATATTTAATTTATTAGCAACATCAAAAAATTCTTTATGTATTCCCATAAGAGTATGAATATGAATAATATCTGGATTCTCTCTATGTAAAAATTCCCAATATACTTTTTCATCTATTTTTTTAATAAATCTAGGAATATCTTTTATTCCTTCATCAAGTGGAACAGGTAATGGATTTATAATTTCATAATTTTTAATTTCATTATATAATGCTGATTCTTTTATCTTTGTATCATCATTTAATATAGTCATTTTTCCAGGCCATAATGCTATAACTTCATTACCATTTTCTTTTTGGGTAAGCATTAAATCGCAAGCAAATTTTGTCATTCCTCCTGTGCGATATGGTGGAAAACCTAAAAAATAATGTAAGATTTTCATTTCATTCTCCTAAAATTTTTTCGTAATCTTGTATAATCTTATTCCAGCTGTATTCTTTATTAATTCTTTCTTTAGCGTTTTTAGCTAATATTTCTATTTCTTGTTTTTGTAATTCATCACATTTATCTATTAGGGTAGCTAAATTCATATCTTCTTTATTCCAGTACATTGCTCCATCTTGTCCAACCTCTTTATTAAATCCCACATCTAAAAGTAAATTCAACTTTGTTGATGCTAAAGCTTCCAATAGAGATGGATTTGTTCCTCCTACTTCATGTCCATGTAAATAACCATAAGCATTTTCTCTAATTTTTTTAATCAGTTCTTTATCATAAACTGTTCCAACAAACTTTATTCTACTATCATTTTCAAAGTTTAATTCATTTTGCAATTCAGTATAAAATTTATTTTTTTCTACATTTGTAACAATAACTAAATCATTAGTTGTTTTTGACTTCATAAATTCTTTAATCATTGTTTTATAATTGTTTTCTGGTACAAATCGACCTACAATTAAGTAATATTCGTTATCTTTTACATTTTTTTCTTTGTACCAATCTAATAATTTTTTATCATTGTCAGTTAATGTGCTTTTTTCTACATCAGCTCCATAAGCGATGAATGTAGTTTTAGGATTATATTTATTATAGTCTTCTTTTATGTATTTCTCAATATTAACAGAATCGCATATTAGTAAATCTGCATTTTTCACCATTAATTTTTCAGAAATTTTCCAATATTTTTTTATTAATGCATTCCATTTATCTCTTTTCCATTCGTGTCCATCTGGATTCACATATAATTTTGATCCTAATTTTTTCAGTTGCTTTTTATAATGTCCTATAAAAGGTCCTATTCTACATGCCAATACATATACTATAGAATTTTCTATATTGTTTTCTCTAATATATTTTATACATTGTTTTAGTGCTTTTATATCATAAAAGACAGCTTTAGCTGGTCCTATATTTGGGACTTTTACGCTAAAGCATCTAGCATTATTATACTCAAATTCATCTTTTTCTTCATTTAAGCAAGCTACATGATATTTTATTGTTTCATCTTTTCTTTTTTCTGTTAATTTGTCAACAAATGTTTCAAATCCTCCATATTTTGCTGGTATTCCTTTTGAACCTATAATAAATATATTTTTTTGTTTGCTCATCTACTATACTGCTCCTTCTTTTCTAAAAATATTTAGTACTGTCTTAATAAGAAATTTTATATCAGACCATAAAGTTTGGTCATGAACATAAGCAACATCCATTCTTATTCTTTCATCAAAATCAATTTGACTTCTTCCATTAACTTGCCAATATCCTGTAATTCCTGGTTTTACTGAAACAATATAGTTATACTGTTTTCCCATATCCCTTTTTTCTCTTCTTAAGTATGGGCGTGGACCAACTAAACTCATATCTCCCTTTAATACATTAATAAATTGAGGAAATTCGTCTATACTAGTTTTTCTAATAAATTCTCCAACTTTTGTAATTCTTGGATCATCTTTTAATTTCTTATATTTTCCATATTCTTTTCTTGCTTCTTTATTCTCTCGTAAATATTTGTTTAACTTTTTGTCTGCATCTACTACCATTGATCTATATTTATACATTAAAAAAACTTTACCGTCTTTTCCTACTCTCTTTTGTTTATAAAAAACTGGTCCTTTATCTTTTGCTATTAAATTAGCTATGTAAATCATTATAGTAAGTGGTATTAGTACTAAAGTTCCTATAAAACCACCTATTATATCCATTATCCTTTTTAATACTTTTTCTATTCTTTTTTTAGAAATATTTGTTTTTTCTTTTGGGATAGAAATAGTATCATTATTTGATAAATAATTTATATCTATATTTTCATCAATTGTTTTCACAATAAAATCCCCCTAAGTAGCTAATATTTAATTATTTACACTACTATTTTCATTATACTATTTCGCATATACAATGTCAAACATTTTTCGGTGATTTTTGACATTTTTTATGTTCATTTTTGACTAACATTTTTATAAATAATAGCACTAATAATGCACCTAATGCTACCCCCATTGTATCAATCATTACATCAGTAAATTTCGCTGCTCTATCAGGAACAAAAAATTGATGAATTTCGTCCGAAGTTGCATAAATGATTCCAATTATTATACTAATATAAATTCTTTTCATTTCTTCTATATTATAAGTACTTACTAATCCCATAAGTAAAATTCCAACTACTGTGTATATTGAAAAATGTGCTAATTTTCTAATAACGCCTTCCATTTGTTCTATTGTGTGTATTTTATCTTCTTCTTGAATATGTAAAATATTTTCGACAATAAATTGTGTTACTTTTCTACTTACCCCACTAGATTCTTCTCCATTTTGTCCTGAAAATCCAAAAATTATATTAAATGTTCCTATTAATAAAATTGATAATATTATTCTAATTATATTTTTCTTCATTCAAACCTCCATAATAATATGCTTAGAAAGAAATTTCCTAAGCATACTATTATCAACATTATTTTTTATATCCAGTTTTAGTAATAATGCTATTACTAATATTTTTAACTTCATTTGATGCTGTATAATCTGATTGTCCAAATACTTCTTTATGCAATCTTGTTACATTACTTTCCAATGTAACTGGTACACCATACCATCTATCTAAAGTAATTCCTTTTGTATCATATGGCCATCCTACACTTGTTGATATTTTAAAGCTTGCTGCACTTGGCATTAATGCAAAAATATCTCCTGCTGTTATGTTTGTATATACTTTTGGTAAAATGAAGTCTGCGAAGCTGTTCATTTCTCCCACATTTTTAGTTTTTAATTTACTTAGCATAGCATCTATTACGTCTCTCATTCTTTCTGTTCTTTTATAGTCTCCACCTGCTGTGTATCTAATTCTTGAATATGAAACTGCTTGTACTCCATTTAAGTTTTGTCTTCCTGTTGATGTTACTCTAGCATTTGATTTACCTGTAACTCTTGCTGTTTCGTCAATGTAAGAATTTAAGTATTTTAATTCTTCTTGTGATTCTATATTAATTGTTACTCCTCCTAATTTATCAACAGCTTCTGCAACTGAGTCAAAGTTAACAGTAACAAATTCTTTTATATTTAAATCTAGGTTTGTATTTAATGTTTTTATAGCTAGTGGTGCTGAACCATATGAGTATGCATGTGTTATTTTGTCTAATCCGTGTCCATCTATTTTTACATAAGTGTCTCTGTATACAGATATTAATCTTACTTCTTTTGTTTTATTGTTTATACTTGCAATTATGATACAGTCGCTTCTGTTTCCTTTTTCTAAATTATCACTTCTACTATCTACACCAAATATCGCAATATTTCGATATCCTGATAATTGTTCTTCTGCTTGAGATGATACTCCTAAGTCTTCTCCACTTAAATCTACCTGTTGCATTTTACTTAATTTATCATTGATAAATCCAAATATTATACCTATTAGTATTGCTAGTATAATAACTAATACTAAGACTACTTTCCCAAATGTTTTTAATCCTTTTTTCTTTTTTGATCTATTATTTCTCTTATTGTTTCCATTTTTCATTCTTCTTGGTTCCTCGCTTCTATTTTTTTGAAACGCTTTTGGCACTTCATTATCATCTGGATCATATAATCTGTTCATTTCTATTCCTCCACTTTTGTTATTTTTAGTTCATTGCTATTATACTATTAATCTTTTTTATTTACAAGCTTTTTATACTATCGATTCTATATTGTAATCCTTTTGTTAATTTTTCTATTCTTTCATCTGTTATATCTGTATATTTTCTATATTCTATCAACTTGTTTTTGTATTCTTCAACTAAACCATCCAATTTTGAAATGTCATATTTTGTTATATCGATATAGTTTAAATACTTTGAAAATGGCATTTCTACTGCTGAAAAGAATTTTCCTGTTCTATTGTAAAAATTAATTTCTTCTAATATTTTATCACATTCCATACATTCTCCTGTATCAAATATAGGAGTTACTTTTTCCCACTTTAGCGTTTCTACATTACGTATTATTCCAAAGTTTTTTAAATGTCTATCAAAATTCATTACTATGTAATCTATAAAAAACATATTTTCTAATTCTTCTTTTGCGTTATTTATTCCATTTTTTATTAAAATATTAGTATAATGGTCAAAATCGTTTGTATTATTATCTTTTTTCTCAGAGTGATAAATATCATATGCACTAATTATTTCTTCATTTTCTTTAATAAAACACTCACATTTAGAAATTATTTTTTTATCAATTATGCCAATATCATATTTGCAATAGTTAAAATTTAATCTTTCACATATTTGTGATACTAGCCATTCGTTAATTGGCTCTTGCATACTTGGTGAATATGTTCCTTTTACTAACATTCTCTTTCCATCTTCAATGATCCATGCTTTTTGAAGCATTCCATCTGTTGTGTTATTAGGAGATTTCATATCTATATCTTCAGTAGAAGATGATGATGAAAAAGAGATATTTAGATATCCTTTATATTTAAAGTCATTCGTAAAGAAATTAATATTTTCCCAATCGACATTTTGTTTTAATTCTTTTATCCAATATTGGTCTGAAAGTGATAATGCATATGCTTTATTTAGTAATTCTTCTGGTGAGCTTATGTTCAGTTTTTCTAATAATTTTTCTATGTCTTTTCTCCAAGAAGGTATTCCTCTCCCTTTAAACCATTTATTTAATTCTTTTTCATTGTTTACTGTTTTATTTTTTGCTGCATTTTTTAGTGAAAGAGGAGCGTATTCAATGTTATGTATTTTGTAAATCTTTTTGATTATATTGAATTTTGTATCTATCTCAATTGTCGCAACTTTAGTATTTTTATTCATTAAAATACATTTCATATTTAAATTTCTCCCTTCCTTAGTCACAAATTTAAAATTACATTTTATTTGGCATTTCCATTCCTAGCAAGCTAGCACCAATTTTTAATACCTGTCCAACTGCATATGTCAAATAAATTCTTGCATCTTGTGTTTCTTTATCATCGCAAATTATTTTATTCTCGTTATAAAATACGCTATATGATTTTGCTAAATCTAATAAATACCTCGCTAAAATTGCTGGCTCATTTTTCTCAGTTACTTGTACTAGAGTATCTTCGAAATTATATATAAGCTTTAATGCTTTTTGTGAAGCTTCATCAAATAGTTTTTCAATATTTATTTTACTTATTTTAGGTAATTCACTTACTTTTTCTAATACACTTTTTGTTCGTACATAAGTATATTGAATATATGGTCCAGTTTCTCCTTGGAAGTTTAATGCTGTGTTCCAGTCAAATACTTGGTCTTTCACATTTGCTGTTGATAATGTATTAAATATAATTGCTCCTATACCAACCTTTTTTGCTACTTCTTGCTTGTCTTTTAATTCTGGATTTTTTTCTGCAATTATCTCTTGTGCTTTTTTAATTGTTTCACCAAGTAATTCTTCTATTTTAACTACATTTCCAAGTCTTGTTGACATTTTGCCAGTTGGCAAACTTACCATTCCATATGATATATGTTGTAATCCTTTTGCATATTTTTCATCTACTAGGTATTTTGCAACTTCAAAGATTTGTTTAAAATGTAAATTTTGCTCGTATGCAACTACATATAAACATTTATCAAAATCATATGTTTTTGCTCTGTACATAATTGCTGCTAAATCTCTTGTTGCATATATTGATGACCCATCAGCTTTTTGAATTATACAAGGTGTGTTTATTCCTACATCTTCTAAATCTACTATTTTTGCTCCTTTAGATTCCGTTAGTTTTCCTTTTTCTTCAAGAATTTTTATTACTTCATCTTTTTTGTCTGCATAAAAAGCTTCACCTTTATATGAATCAAATTTCACTCCTAGTATGTCATATATTTTGTTGAATTCTATCATACTTAAATCTTTGATTTTGTTCCATAGGTTAACACAATATTCGTCACCCTCTTCTAATTGCTTAAAGTTTTCTCTACATCTATTAAGTACTTCTTCATCTTCTTTGCATAGATTATTTATTCTAACATACATATCCATCATTTTGTTTATTGGATCTTCTTCTAAATTGTACTCATTTCCCCACATTTTGTAAGTTTCTATCATTTTTCCAAATTGTGTTCCATAATCTCCTAGATGGTTTATTCCTGTTACATTATATCCTAAATATTTGTATACTTTGTATAAAGAGTTTCCTATTAAAGTCGTTCTTAAATGTCCTATGTGAAATGGTTTGGCTATATTAGGTGATGAGTATTCAATTAATATATTCTTTCCACTTCCTAAATTTGATTTTCCATATTCATTATGGCTATCAATTTCATTTAGTACTTCTTCTGTTAAACTTTTTTTATCAATATAAAAATTTAGATATCCTCCTGCAATTTCCACTTTCTCAATTTCTTTTGATTGTTCTATATCATTTTCTATTTTTTCTTTTATTTCTTTTGCTATAATTTGTGGTGCTTTTTTTAGTTCTTTTGCAAGTCGAAAACATGGAAATGCATAATCTCCATTGTTTGTGTCTTTTGGTATTTCTATATATGTTTCTAGTTCTTTTTCTTCTATGTTTGTTGCTTTTTGTATTTGTTTTGCTATAATTTGCTTAAAGTTTTTCATTTTCCTCTTTCCTTTATTTTAATCTTGATACATTTTTCTTGCAAAATTGATTAAATCATTTAGATGGTTTTCAATAACATCTTGTAATATTTCTTCATCAATTTGTTTATATTCGTGAATTGCAATATTTCTAAATCCTACCATTGCCTTTAAATTTTTAGATAGCTCTTTTGAAATAATATTATTTTTTTCTAATATGTCAAATGCTTCTTTTTTTGTTTGAGGAAGTCCTATTTTTTTTGTTGAAATAATATACATTGCTATGTCTATTGTTATTTCACAAGCTCTTTGTAAGTTTAATACAATGCAATCCATTCTTCTGTAATCATATAAATTTTCTTTATTATTCTCGTATTCTTCATTAATTCTTTTAATACATTTTTCAATACTTTCATACTTATTCAATAAAACTGCTTTATTTTCCATATATTGTTCCTCCGTTTTTTATGTTTTCTGTTATTAATTTTCTGCTTTCATTAAGTTCTAAGTATTCTTTGCACATATCTAATTTATATAATTCAAATTTTAATTTATTTTCACAATATAATATTATTCCATTCATTAAAATTTCATATCTAAATCCATCACCAATGCTATTAATATCTATTAAATCTATGTCTTTTTTAAACTCTTCCTCTAATTCTTGAACTATATAGAAAATATCCTTTTTCGTAATAACTTCTTTTGTCTTTATTGCAATATCTATATCACTTTCTGCATTCTGTGTATTTCTTGCATAACTACCAAATAATATAATAGCTTCACAATCCACTTTCTCTAATACAATTCTTTTAATCTTTTCTTGTAATTCTTCCATCTAAAATTCCTTTCCATAGAATTACTATTGTTACAGTTTATATTAACTAATTTGAAATAACGCAAAGAAGTTTATATTTAGATATTTTTACAAATATAATTCCAAGAGTCTTTACACATATCTTCTAATGTCTTTTTAGCAGTCCAACCCAATTCCTTTTCTGCCTTATCTGGTCTAGCATAACATTGTGCAATGTCTCCAGCTCTTCTTGGAGCTATTTTATAAGGTACTTTTTTTCCTGTTGATTTTTCAAATGCTTTTACCATATCTAATACACTATATCCTGTTCCTGTTCCTAAGTTATATATGTATAATCCTTTTTCTTCTTTATCTAGTTTGTTTAATGCTAAAACATGTCCTTTTGCTAAATCAACAACATGTATATAATCTCTTACCCCAGTACCATCTGGTGTATTGTAATCATCTCCAAATACTGATAATTGTTGCAATTTTCCTGATGCTACTCTAACAATATATGGCATTAAATTATTAGGTATACCTTGAGGTTCTTCACCAATTAGCCCACTTTCGTGTGCTCCTACTGGATTAAAATATCTTAAAATACATATGTCCCATGTATCATCTGATGCATAAGTATCTTTTAATATTTGTTCAATGAATAATTTAGTTGCTCCATATGGGTTGGTTGTTCCACCTGTTTTACATTCTTCTGTTATAGGGATAACTTCTGGATCTCCATATACAGTTGCTGAAGAACTAAAGATGAATTTTTTAACTCCATATTTTCTCATAGTGTCTAGTAATACTAAACATCCTGATATGTTATTTGTGTAGTATTCGATTGGTTTTTGTACTGATTCTCCTACTGCTTTGTATCCTGCAAAGTTCATTACTGCTTCTACATTATTTTCTTTAAATACTTTTTCTAATTTTTCTTTATCTAAATAATCTATTTCATAAAATTTTAATTTTTTTCCTGTTATTTGTTTTATTTTTTCTAGTACTTCTGGTTTGCTGTTTGAAAAATTGTCTATTATTATAATTTCTTTTCCTTCATTTAATAGTTCTACTGCTGTATGACTTCCTATATATCCTGCTCCTCCTGGTAATAATATTGCCATTTTGTTTGCCTCCTCTGGTTTTTTACTTTACTTTTTTAATTTCAGTTCCATCTTTTGTGTCTTTAATTTCATAACCTTTTTGTTGTATTAAATCTCTCAATTCATCTGACTTTGTCCAATTTTTATTATTTCTTGCTTCTATTCTCTCATTTACTAGTTGCATAATTTCATCTGGTATATCTTGTTTTGGTGCTTTGGTTTCTTGATCTATTTTCAATCCTAGTACACTATCAAATTTCAATAATAATTCTGCCAATTTAGGAGCTTTATTTTCATTTCTTACTACTTCCCAAACTATACTCATAGCTGCTGGCATATTTAGATCATCATTAATTGCTTTGTGAAATTTTTCTTCATATTCATTTATTATGCTATCCTCAATTTCTGCATTTCCTTGAAGATGAGTTTTGTATCCTTGTTTTAGTCTTTCTAATGATTTTGCTGCTGCATCTATTCCTTCCCAAGTGAAGTTTAATTTGTTTTTATAGTGACCAGAATAGCAAAATAATTTATATACAATAGGATCATATCCTCTTTTTATAAAATCTTGTAATAAGTATACATTGCCTAAGCTCTTTGACATTTTCCCGCCATCTATTAATAAATATTCTCCATGCATCCAAAAATTTGCTGGCACTTTTCCACATGCACCTTTGCTTTGTGCAATTTCATTTTCGTGGTGTGTTGGTATTAAGTCAATTCCTCCTGTATGGATATCAAATTGTTCTCCTAGATATTTTTGCCCCATTGCTGAACATTCAATATGCCATCCTGGATAGCTTTTTCCCCAAGGACTATCCCATTTCATTAGATGGTTTTCTGGTGCTTTAATCCATAAAGCAAAATCATATGGATTTCTTTTTTCGTGGTCAATATCTACTCTTGCACCTGCTTTTTGTTCTTCTATATTTAAGTTTGATAAAACTGGATATTTGTCTAATTTGCTTATTTCAAAATATATGGCTGTAGAAGTTTCATATGCATATCCATTTTCCATTAGTTTTTTAACATATTCTAGCATTTCTTTTATATGTTCTGTTGCCTTACATACAATCTCTGGTGTTTCAATATTTAATCTTTCCAAATCTTGAAAAAATAACTTTGTATAATGTTCTGCTATTTCTAAAGGTGTTTTATTCTCTTCTCTTGCTGATTTTAACATTTTGTCTTCACCTTCATCACCATCTGATACCAAGTGTCCCACATCTGTAATATTCATGACATGCTTTAATTTGTACCCATTATATTTTAATACTCTTCTTAAAACATCCTGAAATATATTTGTTCTCATATTTCCAATTGTGGCATCTTTATATACTGTAGGACCACAAGAATATATTTTAACCTCTGTTTTATCTATTGAAGTAAATTCTTCTTTCTTTCTAGTTAATGTATTATAAAAGTATATTTCCATTAAGTTCCTCCTTTTTATTGCAATCGCTTAAAAAATTTTTATATATGTAATTTCAATAGCGCGAAGATGATAGTAATTTAAAACTTATATACTGTCGTCATTATTTTTTAAGCGATATTACGTATTTGGCTTTTTGGTCGCACCAGTATTTGTAGTTGGATTAGTACTTGGTTTTGTATTTGGTTTTGTTTGAGTATTTGGTGTTGTGTTTGTAGCAGGTTTTGTAGTATTTGTTGTTGTATTTGCTGGTGTTTTATTAGTTGTATTTTGTGTATTTATGGCTGTTGTATTTGTTGGTGTTTTATTTACTGTATTTTCTTTTGGTTTTTCTTCTGGTTTTTTATGTATATTACATACATCTGTTATTTTTTTACCATATACACTACTTGCACCAATTGTTTTCCATAAGTTTAATTTTTCTTTTGGTACTGCTGCTCCATAATTGCTTAATTTCTTTGTTGGACAATATTCAGTTGCCAACAGTCCTGATTCTGCACATAATTGCTGTGAACCATGCCCCTCACATCTTCCTGGCATATTATCTTGTGTAAATATTTCTTTATAAGTATTTGCACAGTTATTTGTTGCTAAACATCCTGTTGTTCTACATACTGTTGCATCTACAATTCCGCTTGGTCTATTAAATGTTACTCGTGGTAAATCTTTATGAATATCTGACATAACTGCAGACCAAATTAGTAATGCTGGATTTCCTCCACTAAAAAATACTTCTTCACTATCATCATATCCAAACCATGTTGCAGCTGAATAATATGGTGTAAATCCACAAAGCCATCTATCATAGTCATTATTTGTAGTTCCTGTTTTCGCTGCCACATCCATTCCTGATATTGCACAATGTCTAGCAGTACCTGATGCACCTATTACAGGCTCTTTAATTATTGTTTTTGCAATATATGCATTTTGCTCTGAAAGCGCTCTTACTGTTTCCTGTTTTGGTGTTAGAACTGTATTTCCACTACTATCTACTACTTTTGTAAAGAAAGTAGGACTAATACGAACTCCATCATTTGCTATTGTCCCATATGCTACTGCCATTTCTAATGGGCTAACACCTTCTGTTACTCCTCCAAGTGCTATTGATAATGCTTCTTTGTCTTTTTCTACTAATGAAGTAATCCCCATTTTTTCTAAATATTCTACTGATTTCTTAGGTGTTAATTCTTTCATTATTTTTACTGCTGGTATATTTTGTGATGTTTCTATAAATTGTCTTATTGTTATAAGTCCCCTAAAGTGGTTATAGTTTTTAGGTGTATATCCTCCAAAATCTGTTTTTACATCATCATATACTGTGGCTGCTGTAATTACTTTTTCTTCTAATCCTGGTGCTACTGCTGAAATTGGTTTCATTGAAGAACCTGTTTGCTTTTTCATCTGTGTTGCTCTATTCCATCCTGATGCAGTTTTTTCTCCAAAACCACCTGCTACTGCAAGCACTTTTCCTGTTTTATAATCAACTATTGCCATTCCAGATTGCGATGTTTGTTTTTTACTTGGACTTTTTATTACATATTTTGATTTTGCATATTCTTCATCTAATCTTGCTTGAATTCCTGCATTAACTGTTGAATATATTGTTAATCCACTACTATATACATAGTTTTCTGCTAATTGTCTAGAAATATCTTTCTCATCCATAACTTGTGTTACTACTTGGTCTATTACAGCGTCTGTGTGGTAAGAATGGTTTGTAGCATTATTTGCTCCTTTACTGAAAGGTAGTCCTGCTTCTACTTTTTGTACAGCTGCATTATATTCTTCTTCATTTTGTATGTAACCTAATTCTTTCATTTTGTTTAAAACTGTTATTGTTTTTTTCTTGATTTTTTCTCCATTATCTTTTGTTTCATCAAATGGATCATATGCATTTGGTGAACTATTTATTCCTGCCATAAATGCGCATTCTGCTAAATCTAAGTCTTTTGCACTTTTGTTAAAATAGTATTCTGCTCCTAATTCAACTCCATGTAAATTACCAGATCCTACGAATAAGATATTTAAATATAGTTCTAATATTTGGTCTTTTGATATCATTCTTTCAACTTGATATGCTTTAGCCCATTCTTTTACTTTTCTTAAAATTCCTGCCATTCCTGATGCTTCGTCATCTTTTGTTATATTTTTTACTAATTGTTGTGTGATTGTGCTTCCACCATATGAGCTACCTCCACCAAATACTGTATTTACAATAGCTCCTGCTGTTCTTTTAAAGTCAACTCCGCTATGTTTATAATATCTTTCATCTTCTATTGCAACATATGCTTTTGGTAAATAATCTGCCATATCTGCAAGTGTTATTATTTTTCTCTTTTCATCTCCACTTAAATTTGCAATTACTCCACCGTTTTCGTCTACTATAACACTGTTTGATGCTCCGATTTTCAATTCATCTTTTGTTATTTCGAATTCATCGCCAAATAATCCAAAAAATACTCCTGCTACAATTCCTGCTCCAACTACACATAATAATAAGAAAATTATTATTATTATTTTAATAGCTGTCTTTAACTTTGAATGTTCTTTTCTTTTTTTAGATTTGTTCTTTCCAGATTTTACTGGTTGTAATTTTTGATTATCTCCTAATCTGTTTTGTGGTCCATTATTTCCTTGTCTGTTTGTTGGTCTATTTTGTGGTGAACTACTTTTGGGCCTATTTGCTGGTCTGTTTTGTGATGAACTACTTCCTGATCTATTTTGTGTCCCATTATTTCCTTGTCTATTTACTGGTCTCCTTTTTGGTTGATTATTTCTATTTGCTGAATTTTGTGGTCTTTTTCTATTATTTCTTTCGTTATTATTTGGCATTTTATACCCTCCTTGCCAACTTTCAATTTGACAAATCTATTATATTATATTTTATAAAAAAAGAAAAGCTTTTATATAAAAAATTAATAATTTATAATATTGTATTAGTTGTTATTAATTTTTGAATTTCAACCTTATCTCTATTTATCTTTCTAATTGAATTTTTTAAAGGTTGTCTTAAATTAAACTGTGCTTCATATAGATCTTTATGATAAAATTTTTGCATTTTATCGTAATCAAATTCTTCAATTTGTTCAAATTTAATTTCATAATCATTAACATTAATTCCATTAAATCTTTTCTTTTTAATTTTAACTTCTTCTTTTACATTAATTATGATAGCATTTTCATAAATGTTATATTGATTAATCAATTCTGTTGAAAAGTCAACATTAAAGATTATTTGTGATCTTGCAAGACTTCTCTTTTTGTTATTTGTTACGACAATCATTATTCCTTGTTCTTCTAGCATTTCTTCTTCAATTTTTTTGAATTTTTGTATATGGTTTGTTACAATATTTACTTTTTTATATTGTTTTGCTATGTCTTTTATATTTTCAAGCATTATATCTGACAAATCGTTAACCAAAATTGATAATTGAACTTCTTGTTTTTTTAGCTTTTTCTTTTTAATAGCATAATCTAAAGCCTTTTGTGAAAGAATTTCAAATAACAATTTTCCATCTACAATTTTACAATTATATGTATATAAATAATTTAAAAACTCTTCTTGTTGTTTTATAACTCTACTAACAACTACTTTATTGCAATTTGTTTTCATTAATAATTTATTCACCTTTTTTGCTAGCTTCTCACACTTTTTCTTAGATATTTTATTACCTTCTTTGATTGGTAAAATAATTTTATCATCTTGTAATTTAATTATATTGAATAATTTAAATATTAAATTAAGCTTGTCAGCTTCTTGAATATAATACAAAAAAATCACTTCCTATCTACTTTTTATTTAAGTATATGAAAATGATTTCTAAATATGCTAAAAGTTGCCATTGGTTCCGGGTTTAAATGGCAACCCAACAGTTTTTTCTATATTCGAGATATAAATAATAAATTTATGAAATGATAATACAAGAGAAAGTATATTACAAATTGTTGAATTAACAAACAATTTTATAAAGTTGCCATTTAAACCCGGAACCAATGGCAACTTTATAAAATAATATCTCTTTTTAAAAGCTTATTAGATACTATTCCTGTACCTATAAACTTCGCATTATTGTAAATACGGTAAATACCATCTTCTACTTCATATGTAAGCTTTACACCATTTAAGAATAATTCTAACTTTTTGTTTAACAATTCTATATCTTTTTTACTACTAAAAAACTCTTCGATATCAATAAGTTTCTCATTTATCCATTGCATATCATCTTTATGTTCTTTTAGGTCATCTATTGTAATACTATTTTCTATTAAAAAGCCACCTACTTGTGTCCTTTGCAATTCTTTCATATATCCTACTGTGTTTAGTTTAATAGCAATATCTTCACATAGAGTTCTTATATATGTTCCTTTTGAACATTGTACCTGAAATTGAATTCGTTTATTTTCTTTGTCTAATTCTAATAATTTTATATTATAAATTTCGATTTCTCTTGGTCTAATTTCGACACTTTGACCTTTACGTGCATATTCGTAAAGTTTTTTTCCTTTTACTTTTATTGCAGAATATATTGGTGGCGTTTGAGTTTGTTTTCCTTTAAAAGTTTTTAATACTTGTCTTATATTTTCTAAATTAAGAGTTTCTTGATTAACAGTCTTTTCTTCTATTACTTTTCCTTCACTGTCTGCTGTATCTGTTTTCTTTCCAAGTTGTATTGTTGCTTTATATGTCTTATCATGATTTATTAGGTATTTTGAACACTGTGTTCCTTTTCCTATTAGCAATGGCAAAACTCCTGTTGCCATTGGATCTAATGTTCCTGTATGTCCCACTTTTTCACCAAACATTTTTCTAACTTGATATACAATATCATGTGAAGTACTTCCTTTTGTCTTATTTACAATTATTATTCCATTCATTTAAGAACTTTCCTTAATTCATTCATTATTTTCTCTTTGACTTGTTCTACATTTCCTTGGATCAAAGCACCTGCTGCTCTAGGATGACCTCCACCGCCAAACATCAAGCATATGTCTGATACATTAACATAACTTGTAGAACGCAAAGAAACCTTGTAAGAATTCTCATCTTTTTGTCTAATAAAAATTGAAACTTCAACTCCTTCAATTTCTCTTCCTATTTCCACTAGACCTTCGTGATCGCCTGGCTCCGCTCCAACTTCTATTTCATCTTGAGAATTTATATATGTAAATGTAACTTTACCATCTTCTAGTAATTCCATTCTATCCATTACTTTTTTTGTTAATTCAAAATTTGATTTTGTTTTTGTACGTAAAGTTCTTTTATAAATATCTGGAACATCAACACCTTTGCGTATTAATTCTGCTGTAAATTCGAAGGTTTCAGGAGTGATTCCATTATATTGAAATCCTCCTGTGTCAGTTACAATTCCTGTCATTATACAAATTCCTGCATCTTTTGTTAAGTTTGAGCCATAGTAATCAAACATTCCAACTAATACTTCGCAACAAGCTGGTGAAACAGGATTCACATAGTTTAGGTCTCCATACATTGTATTACTTCCATGATGATCTATTACTATTGTCTTTTTTGCATTTTCAAAATATTTACTTTTGGCAAGTCTTTTTAAAGTTGCACAGTCAACTGCTATTGCCAAATCATAATTCGAAATATCTGACTCTTCTTTAATTTCATCTACTTTAGGTAAAAAGTTAAACAATCTTGAGTATTCTGGTATAATAACATCTGCTTTCTTTCCTATATTATCTAACATTATTTTCACTGCTAAACTGCTTCCTATGGCATCTCCATCAGGAGATTCATGTGTTAATATTACAATTGTTTCGGCTTTTCTTATTTCTATTAAAATTTCATCCAAGGTCATATTTAATCCCATTCCTTTCTCAAGACAGAACAAATCTGAAAAATCAAAGATTTTTCAGTAAATTTGTTCGTGTGCCAAATTTATGAAATAAATTTGTGTACAATGTATTTTCTATAATAGAAAGTCAGTATGACTTTCCTATTATAGAACAAATCGGAAAGCTTTAATAATTTTAACTTTATTCTTTAGCTTTCCATGAACCTTTATTCCTCTTCTTTTTTAGGCATAATTTCTTTTAAAATTGTATCAATCTTTGTTCCATATTCTATTGAATCATCTAGTTCAAAAATCACTTCTGGTGTATTCCTTAAATTAACTCTTTTAGCTAATTCTGAACGAACAAATCCTGCTGACTTTTTCAAACCTGCTAATGTTTCTTTTATGTTTTTTGAATTTAAAATGCTTACATATACTCTAGCATATTTTAAATCATTTGTCACTTTCACTTTTGTAACACTAATCAAACCTGTTACATTAGGATTTTTTAGTTCATAACCTATGATTTGACTTAATTCTTTTCTGTACTCTTCTTCTATGCGTCCTAATCTATTTTGACTCTCTGGCATCTTTTGCCCTCCTTTTATTTTTTAATGTGAATATGTCGAAGCTTGTGATTCATATCAAAAATGCACAAAATGCTGCTTTTCATTCGTTTAAATTTATAGAAAATTTTATTTTCTATAAATTTAAAATACATTGCACAGAAAATTTACTTTGTAAATTTTCGCGTCAACAAATCTTTATTTTCCTATTTCAAAACGAAGCAAAAGTAGTATATTGCACATTTTCGATATAAATTGCAAGCTGAAGGCATATGTTTTATATGTCGAAGTTTGTGATTTATATCAAAAATGCGCAAGATGCTGCTTTTCATTCGTTTTGTCATCTTTTAATTTCTTCCATAACATACACCTCAATAATATCTCCTTCTTTGATATCATTGTAGTTTTCAATTTGAATACCACATTCAAATCCTTTAGTTACTTCTTTAACATCATCTTTAAATCTCTTCAATGTAGCCAAATGTCCATCATGTATTACAACATTTTCACGAATTACTCTAACTCCTGCATTTCTTTCTACCTTACCTGAAATTACATAGCTTCCTGCAATTGTTCCAACATTTGAAATTTTAAATGTTTGTCTTACTTCTACATTTCCGATTACTTTTTCTTCGAATTCTGGGTCTAGCATACCTTTCATAGCTGCTTCTACATCTTCTAGTGCTTGGTATATAATTGAATATTGTTTTATTTCTACTTCGTCTTTTTCTGCAATTTCTTTTGCCATATTGTCAGGTCTTACATTAAATGCAATGATTATAGCATTTGATACTTTAGCAAGTGTTACATCTGATTGATTAACTGCTCCTGCTGCTGCGTGAATTACTTTTACTTTTACTTCTTCATTAGATAATTTTTCTAATGATTGTTTTACTGCTTCAACAGATCCTTGTACATCTGCTTTTACAATTAAGTTTAATACTTTTAAGTTTCCTTCTTCCATTTGACTGAATAAGTTGTCTAATGTTACTTTTGTTGTTGCATTTATTGCTTTTTCTCTTTCTTGACGTTTTCTTCTTTCTATTAGGTGTTTTGCCATTTTTTCGTTTTTAACTTCATAGAAAGTGTCTCCTGCTTGCGGTACTTCTGTTAGTCCCATAATTTCTACTGGTGTAGATGGTCCAGCTGCTTTTACGCTCTTTCCTTTGTCATCTTTCATTGCTCTTATTCTACCAATTGAAGATCCAACTACTATTGTGTCTCCTACATCTAATGTTCCTCTTTGTACAAGCATTGTAGCAATTGCACCTTTTGCCTTATCTAATCTAGCTTCTATAACTGTTCCTTTTGCTTGTTTGTTTGGATTTGCTTTTAATTCTAATACATCTGCTTCTAATAATACCATTTCTAATAATTGGTCAATGTTTTCACCTTTTTTAGCTGAGATTGGTACAAATATTGTATCTCCACCCCATTCTTCTGGTACTAATTCATATGTCATTAATTCTTGTTTTACTTTATCAATATTAGCGTCTGGTAGGTCTATTTTATTAATAGCTACTATAATTGGAATTTCAGCAGATTTTGCGTGGTTAATAGCTTCTATTGTTTGTGGTTTAACGCCATCATTTGCAGCTACTACTAGTATTGCAATATCTGTAATTTGTGCACCTCTAGCACGCATTGCTGTAAACGCTTCATGTCCTGGTGTATCTAAGAAAGTGATTTCTCTATCTTTTAGTTTTACTTTATATGCACCAATTGCTTGTGTAATTCCTCCTGCTTCTCCTTCAATTACATTTGTTTTTCTTATTGTGTCTAATAGAGATGTTTTACCATGGTCTACGTGTCCCATTACAACAATTACTGGTGGTCTTGTTTGTAAATCTTCTTCTCTATCTTCTGAATCGTCAAATAAAATGTCTTCTTCTGTTACGGTTTCTTTTTTAGTTGCTGTTATTCCAAATTCTTGTGCAATTAAGTATGCTGTATCAAAATCAATATCATTATTTATTGTTGCCATAATTCCATAACCTAATAATTTTTTGATAACATCTGCTGTTGTTTTTTTCATTTCAGCTGCAAAGTCTTTTACTGTTATTGTTTCTGGAATTTCAATTTCTGTTAATTTGAAGATTTTTTGCTTTGTTCTTTCTTCTTGGTTTTTGTTGTTTTTCTTCTTTCCTCTTCTTCCACGTTGCGTTGTTAAATCATAATAATCTAACATTCCACCATCTTGTTCATCAAACATATTAGATAATTTATTTGTTTGTTTTAAATTTTTTAATTTTCCTTCGTCAAAGTCTGATCCACCGCTATTTCTTCTTGTTTTAGCCTTCTTAGTAGTTTTATTGTTTTCATTATTGAATTTTGTGTTATTTTTTTGTTTATCTAAATTTTTATTGTATTCTCTTACTGAATCCTTTTCTACTGTTTCAACTGCCATAATATTTTTAATGTTCTTTTCGATTCCTTTAGCATCTAATGGTCTTTTATTGAATTTATCTGTATTATTATTTCTATTGTTGTAGTTATTATTTTTGTTGTTATAATTATTGTTTCTATTATTATAACCATTATTATCATTAGTATTTCTATTATTACTATTTCTGTTATTGTAATTATTATTGTTTCTGCTATTATAATTATTAGTATTATTGCTATTATTATTAAATCTATTATTTCTATTATAATTAGGATTTTGCGTTCTTACTTGATTTTGTTTTATAGCTTCATTTCTTTCTGTTATATTTTGTTCTTCACTTTTTTCTAATTTTTTTGGTGAAGTTACTGTCTCATCATTATTTTTTTCTATTTTTTTGTTTTCTTCTTCTACTACTTCTTTTTCATCTTTGTTTTGTTTCGGCTCGCTTTTTAAGCCAAATAGCTCACTTACTGTCATTGGCTTATTTGGTTTGTTTCTATAAACAATATTATAGTCTTTATTTTCCTTTCTCTCAACAAATCCTACATTATTCTTTTTAGTCTCTTTTTTTACTTCTTCTTTTTTCTTTTCATTTTCATCTTGTGCTATAATTACTTCTCTTCTTATTATAACAGGTGCTTTTTCTTCTTTATTTGATTCTTTTTTCTTTTCTCCTGCTTGTTCTGTTTTTTCTTTTTTCTTCTCTACTATTTTCTCTGCCTTCTCTTTCTTTACTTTTTCTTGTTTCTTTGAATTTTTCTTAGATAAAGCTTCTTCAATTTTCTTTGCTTGTTCTTCATCTATTCCACTCATATGGCTTTTTGCTTCTATGTTTAATCCGATTTGCTACTTCTAATACTTCTTTACTGGTTAAGTCTAGCTTTTTTGCTATTTCATGTATTTTTATCTTACCCAATAACTTCACCCCCATTATTTATTTTTTGTATTTCTTTTGAAAAGTTTATATCTGTAATTCCTATAATTGCCTTGTTTGATTTTCCTATTGCTTTGCTTAAAGTGTCTATTGTTTCAGTAATTATAATAGGTACATTATATTCTTCGCTTAATTTTTGAAATTTGCTTTTTGTTCTTTCTGAAGAATCTTCAGCTACTATAATTAAATAAATTTTTTTCTTTTTTAATTCTATTTCTACACTATCTGCTCCAAATGCGATTTTTCGTGCTCTTGCTGCCAAGCCAATTAGTCCTAATATTTTATTATTGATCAATAATGACACCTCTTAAATTTTCATAAATTTCTTCTGATATTTTCATATCAAATACTTTTTCTAGTCTTTTTGATTTTATTACTTTTTCTAAACATTTAATATCATCACAAATATATGCTCCTCTGCCTTCTAGTTTACCTGTTTTGTCAATATTTATCTGATTTTCTTTGTTTTTTACAATTCTAATAAAATCTTTTTTATCTTTTTTTTCATTGCATCCCATACATGTTCTTTGTGGTTGTTTCTTCATATTTGTCCTCCTTTTATTGTATGTTCGGTTTTGCTTTTTATGTGTTTACTCTGTTTCTGTTTCTATTGTTTCTGACTCTGTCATATTTTGTTGTGATATTTCTTGTTTTGATGTTTCTTCTTCATCTATTTCTGCGTTTTGTGCTTTCATTAACATTTCTCTAAATTGTGTTTCTGATTTTATATCTATTTTCCAGTTTGTCAATCTTGCAGCTAGTCTAGCATTTTGTCCTGATTTTCCTATTGCAAGTGATAGTTGATTGTCTGGTACAATTACTTGTGCAAATCTTTCTTCTTCTTTTATATCTACTGCTAAGATTTGTGCTGGTAATAAAGCTGATGCTATATAAATTGATGGGTCTTCGTTCCATTCAATTACATCAATTTTTTCTCCATTTAATTCATTAATAACATTTTGAATTCTTACTCCTCTTTGTCCTACACATGATCCTACTGGGTCAATATTAGGGTCTGGTGAGTATACTGCAACTTTACTTCTGTCTCCTGCATCTCTTGACACACTTTTTATTTCAATAACACCTTCATATATTTCAGGAATTTCAAATTCTAATAATTTTCTAACAAAATCAGGATGGCTTCTTGATACAATAACTTGTGGTGCTCCTTTTGCTCCTTTTTCTACATCTAATACATATCCTTTTATCTTGTCATTTACTCTATAGTTTTCAGTTGGTATTTGCTCTTTTGTTGGCATTACTCCTTCTAGTTTTCCTAAGTCCATTACAACTATATTTCTATCTGCTTTTTGAATTATTCCAGATACAATTTCGCCTTTTCTGTCATTAAATTCTGTATAAATAATTTCTCTTTCTGCTTCCCTTATTTTTTGAATTATTACTTGTTTTGCTGTTTGTGCTGCAATTCTACCAAAATTTCTTGGTACAATTTCTGTTTCTAAGTTATCTCCTTCTTCTAAATCCGGATTGATTTTTTGTGCCTCTTTTACTGTTATTTCAGTTTCAGGATTTTCAACTTTTTTCTTTACTTCTTTTATAGAAAATACATGTGTTGCTCCTGTTTTTTCATCCATAATTACTTTTACATTTTCTAATGAATCAAAGTTTCTTTTATATGCTGTAACTAATGCTGTTTCGATTGATTCTAATAAAATTTCTTTTTTGATTCCTTTTTCCTTTTCTAATTCTTCTAAAGCTAATATTAGCTCCTTGTTATCAATTGCTGGTTGTTCTTTTGCTTGTTTTTTCATTTTTCTTATTCCTCCCTTTACCAATTATAAACTTTTTTTATTTGTGATATATTTTTGCGTTCTATTTTTATATTGTCTTCTAATTCAATATAGTCGCTATCAAATTGTTTTAAAATTCCTTTGTATTCTTTTAAGTTGTTTTCATCTTTTTTAAATAGCTTTATATTTATTTCTTCTCCTATGCTTTGTTCTAAATGTTTGTCTTTTCTTATTACTCTTTCAATTCCTGGAGAAGATACTTCTAAAAAGTATTGTTCTTTTATATAATTTGCTTCATCTAAAATATCTGATATTGCATTATTTACTTTTTCGCAGTCATTTAAGTCTATTCCATTTTCTTTGTCTATAAATATGCGCAGAAAATAATCTTTTCCTTCTTTGCTATATTCTACATCGTATAAGTTATAGCCTATATTCTCAATAGGATCTTTTACTAAGTTTTCTACCTTTTCTTCTATACTCGCCATTTTTTATTTTGTTCCTTTCTTAATCACAAATGCCATTTTTTCGATTTTTGTCTTCTTAATATTTTATAGTTTTAATTAATTAAATAGGAAATATAATTTTCTATTTAATTAAACGAAGAGTGGGATTTGTTCCCACTCTTCTGTATTTAATGTATGTTACTTTTATATTATAACCAATTTTTGGAATAAATGCAAGCTTTTTTCATTTTTTTTATACTTTTTCTGCAATAGTAAATTGTAAAAGTAAAATATAGTTTAGATATAAGATACTAGAAATAAATG
>CANPDB010000011.1 GCA_947572725.1 uncultured Clostridium sp.
ATGACATAATCAAATGTTAATTTTACTATGACATTATCAAAAATTAATTACAAAACTTAAAAATAACACTTGAAAAGTGTTATTTTTTGATATACAATGGTATTGAATTTAGAAAAGTGGTAAATACTGTATTTATAGGTATTTATTACAAAATTTAGGAGGGTTTCAAATGAATAAAAAAACAATAAAAGATATGGATTTGAAAAATAAAAAAATATTGGTAAGATGTGACTTTAATGTACCAATGGATGAGGAAAAAAATATAACAGACAATACCAGAATAGTTGCAGCTTTGCCAACAATAAAATATTTATTAGAAAATAATTGTGCGATTATTTTATGTTCTCACTTAGGAAGACCAAAAGGAGAAGTAAAACCAGAATTTTCATTAAAACCAGTAGCAAAGGAATTATCAAAATTACTAGATAAAGAAATAATAATGGCAAATGATGTAATAGGAGAAGACGCAAAAACAAAAGCGTCAAATTTACAACAAGGTCAAATAATGTTATTAGAAAATGTAAGATTCCATAAAGAAGAAACAGACAACGACTCAGAATTCAGTAAAGAATTAGCAAGTATGGCAGAGATATATGTAAATGATGCATTTGGAGCAGCACATAGAGCACATGCTTCTACTGCAGGAGTTGCACAATATTTACCTGCTGTATCAGGATTCTTAATTGAAAAAGAACTACAATTTTTAGGAAATGCCCTAAACAATCCAGAAAGACCATTTGTAGCAATTATGGGTGGAGCAAAAGTATCAGATAAAATAGCAGTAATAGATAGTTTATTAGAAAAAGTTGACACATTAATAATTGGTGGAGGAATGGCATATACATTCTTTAAAGCACAAGGATATGAGGTGGGAAACTCAATATGTGAATTAGACAAATTAGATTTAGCGAAAGACCTAATGAAAAAAGCAGAAGAAAAAGGAGTTAAACTAATGCTTCCTATAGATACAAAAATCGGAAAAGAATTCAAACCAGACACAGAAAGCAAAACAGTAGCATGGACAGAAATACCAGAAGGCTGGGAAGGATTTGACATTGGAGAAGAATCAATAAAAATGTTTGGAGAAGAAATCAAAAAAGCAAAAACAGTAGTATGGAATGGACCAGTAGGATTATTTGAATTTGACCAATTTGCAATAGGAACAAATAGTATAGCAAAAATATTATCAGAAATAGAAGCAACAACAATCATAGGTGGTGGAGACTCAGCAGCAGCAGTTAAAAAAGCAGGATTAGAAGACAAAATGACACACATATCAACAGGAGGAGGAGCATCATTAGAATTTTTAGAAGGTAAGGTATTGCCAGGAATTGAATGCTTACTAAACAAATGAGACAGTTGGGACGGTCTTAAAATGTCTCACAATTTTGTCGAAAAATGGAGAATTTAACAATGGAATTATTAGATATAGTAGATGAAGAAAATAACTTGACTGGTAAAACAGAAGAAAAAGAAATTGTTCATAAAAAGGGATTATGGCATAGAGAAGTAGCAATATGGATTATGAACAATAAAGGAGAAATACTAATCCAAAAAAGAGCATCAACTAAAAGACAAAATCCTAATAAATGGGGATTAACAGCAGGACATATTGATGCAGGTGAAAGCGTAGAATCTGCAATGAGTAGAGAAATATTAGAAGAATTAGGAGTAGAAATAAAAGATTTCTCTAAAATAGAAATTGCAAAAATACAAACAAAACATAATAATAGCAATACAATTAATAATTATTTTGCATATGTATTTTTTGCAAAAGTAGACTACGATATAAAAGATTACACAATACAAAAAGACGAACTATCAGAATTGAAATACATTACATTAGAAGAACTTGAGGAAATTGTCAAAAATAAAGATAATAATTACACATTTTCTGATAGAGATAATACAAACATAATCGAATATTTATATAAACAAAGATAAGGAGTGTCCCAAAATCCATGCTAGCAGGGAAAAAGGAACGTCCCCTAAGAAAGGAGAAAAATATGAGAAGAAAAGTAATTGCAGGAAACTGGAAAATGAATATGCTTCCAAATGAAGCAATACAATTTATAGAGGAGTTAACGCCACTTGTTAAAGATACTGAAAATGAAGTCGTTTTATGTGTACCTCATACAGATTTATTTTATGCACTTTTAACAGCACAAAATACAAATATTAAAATAGGTGCACAAAATATGCATTTTGAAGAAAAAGGTGCATATACTGGCGAAGTTTCAGGTGAAATGTTAAAAGCAATCAATGTAGAATATGTTATTATAGGTCATTCAGAAAGAAGACAATATTTTAATGAAACAGATGAAACTGTTAATAAAAAAGTAAAAGCAGCATTCAAAAATGGATTAAAACCTATTGTTTGTGTAGGCGAAACTTTAGAACAAAGGGAAGCAGGGCAAACAACTGATGTTATAACTAAACAAACAAAATTAGCATTAGAAGGTTTAACAGAAGAACAAGTACAAAATACAATAATTGCATATGAACCAATATGGGCAATTGGAACAGGAAAAACAGCAACAAGTGAAGATGCAAACAATTCAATTAAAGAAATCAGAAAAGAAATTGCCAATAACTATGGACAAAATACAGCAGATATGGTTATAATACAGTATGGCGGAAGTGTAAAAAGCACTAATGCAAAAGAATTATTTGAAATGTCTGATATAGATGGAGGCTTAGTCGGAGGAGCAAGTCTTAAGGCTGAAGAATTCAGTAAAATAGTAAATTTTGAAAAACAATAGTCATCTTGCGACATTAAATTTAAATTTATGAAAATGATTTCAGAAATAAGTCGAAAATCATTTTCAAAAGAAAAGGATGGTATAACATGAAAGACAAACTAACAATGCTAATGATATTAGATGGATTTGGAGATAATCAAAACAAAGATGGAAATGCAATTAGACTTGCCAAAAAACCTAATATTGATAAACTAATGAAAAAATATAATAATGTAGATATTAGTACAAGTGGATTAGCAGTAGGATTACCATATGGACAAATGGGAAATTCAGAAGTAGGACACACAAATATCGGTGCAGGAAGAATTGTATATCAAGAATTAACAAGAATAACAAAATCAATAGAAGATGGAGAATTTTTTACAAATCCAGAATTTATTTCAGCTATTGAAAATTGTAAAAAGAACAACTCTAAATTACACATACTAGGTTTAGTATCAGATGGTGGAGTTCACAGCCATAATCGTCATTTATATGGATTACTAGAAATGGCAAAAAGAAGAGATTTTGAAAATGTTTATGTACATTGTTTCTTAGATGGAAGAGATACACCACCAGCATCAGCAGAAAGTTACATTATGAAATTGCAAGAAAAAATGAACGAAAAACAAATTGGAAAAATAGCAAGCCTGTCAGGAAGATTTTATGCAATGGATAGAGACAAAAGATGGGAAAGAGTTAAAAAATGCTATGATGCATTAGTAAAAGGCGAAGGAAATAAAGCAGGTAGCCCAGTAAAAGCAATTGAAGATTCATATCAAAAAGAAGTATTTGACGAATTTGTAGAACCAACTTTAATTTGTAACGGAGAAGAGCCTATTGCAACAATTGGAGAAAATGACTCTGTAATATTCTTTAACTTTAGACCAGACAGAGCAAGAGAAATTACAAGAGCTTTAGTTGATCCAGAATTTGATGGATTTGAAACTAAAAAAGATTTAAACTTATATTATGTATGTTTCACAAGTTATGATGAAACAATGCCAAATGTTCACATTGCATTTAAAAAAGAACCTCTAAAAAATACATTTGGAGAATATATTAGTCAAAAAGGATACACCCAATTGCGTATAGCAGAAACAGAGAAATATGCACATGTAACATTTTTCTTTAATGGTGGAGAAGAAAAACAATATGAAGGTGAAGACAGAATTTTAGTACCATCACCGAAAGTAGAAACATATGATTTAAAACCAGAAATGAGTGCATATGAAGTAACAGAAAAAGTAATAGACGCAATCAATCAAGATAAATATGATGTAATAATATTAAATTATGCGAATACAGATATGGTAGGACATACAGGAAGTTTAGAAGCAGCTATCAAAGCAGTAGAAGCAGTTGATGAATGTGTAGGGAAAGTTGTAGAATTAGTAGAAAGCAAAAATGGAAACATACTAATTACAGCAGACCACGGAAATGCAGAACAAATGATAGATTACAGTACAGGAGAGCCACATACAGCCCATACTACAAATCCTGTACCACTAATATTAGTAACAAATGATAAAAAACTAAAATTAAAAACGGGTGGAAAATTAGCAGATTTAGCACCAACAATGCTTGATTTAATGGAGCTTGATAAACCAGAAGAAATGGCTGGAGAAAGTTTATTAGATAAGGAATAAGAAAGATGTTAAATCATACAAAAAAAATAGAAGAAATATATGGAGATATACAAAGGCAAATTTTTTACTTAGTGCCAGAAAAATGGGATAAAATATGTTTATATAGTTCTATTATAGATATGCCTGAAAATGTAAAGACAGGGGAACTTTTCTTTTACTATGTTCCAAAAGGAATGTTAAAGAAAAAGCCTGTAAATGTCTATGAAGTTCCAAACAAATTTAATTTAGATGAAAGTGAATATTTAAAACTTGTAGAATTATTATACGACAAAATAAAAGAATTAAGGGAAGAATTTAGAAATATAGAACAAGAAACTTGGAGCAATATAACAATAATTATTCAAAATTCTAAGGCACGAGTAGAATATGATTATGAAAGATTAGAAAATAGTGATTTTACAAGTTATGAAAGACATATTATATGGAGATATAAATATTTAGAAATAGGACCAGACCAAATAAGCAAAACAGATAAAGAAATATTAAAAAGATACACTATAGGTGCAAAAAGTTTTCATAGAACTGAACTTTATGAATTTGACATTTATGTAGAAGATGTAAAAAATATTGTTCATTATAGTACAAAGCAAGATGTAGTAGAACAATACGAGACAGAGAGATATTTAGAAGATGAAGATAATGCAGACGAAAATATTGAAAACAATGAAGACGAAGAATACAAAAATATAAATAGAAATCAAATTTTACTATCACAAGAACAAATAGAAAAGATGAAATTAAATAAAGAGTAACAAAGGATAAATTATGGCAGGAAAAATCCTGCCATATACTATATAAATACAGTTATTAACCTTAAGTTAACTGTGTTACAATTTACAACTTAAATAAATGATAACGAAATTTATTAGTAACAGATGGTTGTGATTTATATGAAAAAAATTACAGTAACTTAAGAAAAAATATAATAAAAAAACAAAGAATTGAAAGGAGCAATTAAAATGATTTATTCAAAAGAATTAGAAGGAATGTGTACAGTAGCAAAAGGAGTAGACCATGGACCAGCACCAATCCCAGAAGAAGGAAAATGGGTAAAAGCAAAAGATATAAAAGACATTTCAGGTTTAACACATGGTATTGGATGGTGTGCGCCACAACAAGGGGCATGTAAATTAACATTAAATGTTAAGGAAGGAATTATTCAAGAAGCATTAGTAGAAACAATAGGATGCTCAGGAATGACACACTCAGCAGCAATGGCTGGAGAGATTTTAGTTGGAAAAACAATATTAGAAGCATTAAACACAGACTTAGTATGTGATGCTATAAATACTGCTATGAGAGAATTATTCTTACAAATAGTATATGGAAGAACACAAACAGCTTTCTCAGAAGGAGGACTTCCAGTAGGAGCAGGACTAGAAGATTTAGGTAAAGGACACACATCACAAGTTGGAACAATTTATTCAAGTTCATTAAAAGGACCTAGATACTTAAACCTAGCAGAGGGATACATAGTTGAAATTGGATTAGATAAAGATGATCAAATTATAGGATATAAATATGTTCATTTAGGTAAAATGATGGATAATATTAAAAAAGGAATTAATCCACAAGAAGCAATTGAAAAAGCTTCTGGTACATATGGAAGATTTGACGAAGCTGTTAAAAAGATAGACCCAAGAGAGGAATAAAACAAATGATAATTGTTATGTTAGTTTTATTAATGACAATATCGATTATAACTATATGTATATTAATGATGATAAAAAAAGACAAAAAGGTAATAAATAAAGTTTCTAGTGTTATACTAATTATATATTTAGTAATTATAATATTTATTTGTATAAAAATCTATCAAATATATACAAACAAAAAATACAATGAAATAATTACATACAATGAACAAATACAAAATATAATAAAGGCGTAAAATATGGCAGATAAAGAGACAGATAAAATGACTATAGAAGAGGCTTATAGAGCTTTAGATTCATATAAAATAAAAGATGAGGAAAAAAGAGGACTTATAATTAGTGCTATAAGTAAAAAGCCAATGTACCAAATAGTAGAAATGATTGTACAGATATCAAGAGGAAAAGATACAAAATGGTTGAAAAGTGAATTAGGTATAGAGGAACAACAAGAAAATACTAGAGATGAAAGATAATTTGATAAATCTGTTAAACTATATAGAAGGGTACTAAAAAATGCAAAAATTCGGTTTAGATGAAAAAGTAATTTTAGATATAATAGAAATATTGAAAAAATATGAAGAAGTAGAAAGTGCAAAAATATTTGGTTCAAGAGCAAGAGGAGACTACAGAGAAGCATCAGATATTGATATTGCATTATTTGGAAATAAATTAACATCATCAATTAATACAAAAATATTTTTTGAAATAGAGGATTTATACTTACCATATAAAATTGATTTAATAAATTTCAATAACATAAAACCAGAAAACACAATAAGAGACAACATATTAAAAGAGGGAGTTGAATTTTATGCCAAATAATATAGTAGAAAGTTATGAAACATTCAAAAAAGCATATCTAAAATTGAAAGAATTTGTGGATACAGACAACGGAACTGAAAAAGATAGAGGAGCAATTATAAATGCTTATCAGTACACTTTTGAACTTTTTTGGAAAACATTACAAAAATATATGCAACAATTAGAAATGTTAGATGAATTGGGACCAGGTTCTGTTATTAGAACTGCTTTCCAATATCAAATTATTGATAATGGACCTAAATATATGGCTATGTTAAAAGATAGAAACTTGATAACACATACCTATAAAGAAGATGTCGCAGAAGATATCTATTTAAATATCAAAGAAGAATATATTGAAATTTTAGAGAAATTTATAGAAGATTTTGATAAAAGAATGAAAAATTAAGGAGGAATAAAAATTATGGCAGTAACATTTGAAAGTTATGAAAGAAGAATAGACCAAATAAAACCAGTAATGGAGAAATATGGAATAAAAGATTTTGAAGATGCATTAAAAATATGTACAGATAAAGGATTTAATCCAGTAGAAATAGTAAAAGGAGTACAACCAATATGTTTTGAAAATGCTTGTTGGGCATACACATTAGGTGCAGCTATAGCGATCAAAAAAGGATGTACAAAAGCAGCAGATGCAGCAAAAGCAATAGGAGAAGGATTACAAGCGTTTTGTATTCCAGGATCTGTTGCAGATGACAGAAAGGTTGGATTAGGACATGGGAATTTAGCATCAATGCTATTATCAGAAGATACAAAATGTTTTGCATTTTTAGCAGGACACGAAAGTTTTGCAGCAGCTGAAGGAGCAATTGGAATTGCAAAATCAGCAAACAAAGTAAGAAAGGAACCACTAAGAGTTATCTTAAATGGATTAGGAAAAGATGCAGCACAAGTAATATCAAGAATTAATGGATTTACATATGTAAAAACAGACTTTGACTTCTTTACTGGAAAAGTAAATGTAGTAGAAGAAATTGCTTATTCAGACGGAGAAAGAAGTAAAGTTAGATGCTATGGTGCAAATGATGTTAGAGAAGGTGTAGCAATTATGTGGATGGAAGATGTTGATGTATCTATAACAGGTAACTCAACAAATCCAACAAGATTCCAACACCCAGTAGCAGGTACATATAAGAAAGAAAGAATATCAGAAGGAAGAAAATATTTCTCAGTTGCTTCAGGTGGAGGAACAGGAAGAACACTTCACCCAGATAATATGGCTGCTGGACCAGCTTCATATGGTATGACAGATACTATGGGAAGAATGCACTCAGATGCACAATTCGCTGGAAGCTCTTCAGTACCAGCTCATGTTGAAATGATGGGACTAATTGGTATGGGTAATAACCCAATGGTTGGTGCTTCAGTTGCTGTTGCTGTTGCAGTAGAAGAAGCTATGAAATAATTGATTAGGGAATAATATATAATCAAGAGGCAGATGTTGTAACAAGTGTTGAATACAATATCTGCTTTTTATATTAAATAAAAGGAGGCATAAATGAGAGTTACATTAATTCAAATGGATTCAACCAAAACTAGAAAAGAAAATGAAGAAAAAGCATTAAAGTTTATGAAAGAGGCTGTTAATGAGCATACAGATATAATATGCTTATCGGAATCATTTGTTTATTGGGGAGAACAATATGAACAAAGAAGATGCACCTTAGATGATATAAAAAAATATCAAAATTTTGCAAAAGAAAATAATGTTAATATTGTATTAGGAAGTGTTAATCTAATAGATGAAAATTCAGATAAAACAACAAATACATGCTTTGTAATAAATAGAGGTGGAAATATAATACATAGATATGATAAAAAATATATGTATAAAGTAAATAGAGATAACTTAATTGTTGATGAAACAATGAGAACTATACCTCGGAGAAACAAATGATATATTTGAGTTAGATGGAGTAAAAATGGGTGTAGGAATATGTTTTGACTTAAGGTATCCAGAATATTTTAGAGAACTTATAAAACAAGGAGCAGAAATAATATTTTTACCATCACATTTTAGAACAGCAACAGGTGAGTTGGCTTGGAATGTATTAACTAAAGCAAGAGCAATTGAAAATCAAGTATATTTTTGTGCTTGTAATCAAACAGGAGAAGGCAATTGTGGAAATACACAAGTCATTTCATATAATGGTGAAATTATGTCTAACATAGAAGTAAATGAAGGAATAATAACACAGGAACTTGATTTAGAAAAACAGAGGAGACATAGAAAGGAATTTCCAGTACTAGAACAAATTAAATAGAAAACATAAAAATATTAAGAAAGCAAATTAAAGTAAATCTAAATTGCTTTCTTTTATAGCAATCGTTTAAAATTACATTTTAAATGACTACTATAGATTTTTTCTACTGTGAAAGAAATATATAAAGATTAAAAGTTTTTTCATAATTTTGAAAAAACTTGACTATAATAATAAAAAAGAGTATAATTTATTATAGTTAGGAGAATATTTATGGAAAAAATAAAAAGAGAAAATTATTTATCAATACTAAAAAATTTTAAAGATAAGCAAATAATAAAAGTTATAACAGGAATTAGAAGATGTGGTAAATCTACATTACTAGAACTTTTTCAAGAATATTTGAAAGAAAATGGAGTACTTAACGAACAAATAGTATCAATAAATTTTGAAAACGCTGATTATGAAGAATTACAAGATAGAAAGAAATTACACGAATATTTAAAAAGCAAATTAATAAAGAATAAAAAAACATATATATTTCTTGACGAAGTGCAGAATGTATATCAATTTGAAAAAACTGTAGATAGTCTATTCATAAACAAAGATGTAGATTTATATATAACAGGCTCAAATGCATATTTATTATCATCAGAACTTGCAACATTACTTACAGGAAGATATATAGAAGTAAAAATGTTACCATTATCATTTAAAGAATATATGTCAACATTTGAAGATAAAACAGATATATCTAAAAAATTTAGAAATTATTTAAGATATAGTTCATTTCCTCAATCAATAGAATTATATAATATTAATTCAGATAATATAGATATGTTTTTAGATGGTATATATAATACAATTCTTTTTAAAGATGTGATGAAAAGAAAAGGAATAACAGACAAAAGTGTTTTAGAAAGAGTTACCAAATATTTATATAATAATATAGGAAATAAAACAAGTATGAAAAACATAAGTGATAACATAGAAGGATTAGAACGAAATAGTTCGTACAATACTGTATCAAATTATGTTGAAGCACTTATAGATAGTTATATGGTATATAAAGTCAATAGATATGATATAAAAGGAAAAGAATATTTAAAAACCCAAGAAAAATATTATGCAATAGATATAGGATTAAGATATTATATGCTTGGTCAAAGTAGTGGTAGAGATATGGGACATATATTAGAAAATGTAGTATATCTTGAATTATTAAGAAGAGGATATAAAGTTTATATTGGTAAAATTGATGATTTAGAAGTGGACTTTGTTGCAAAAAATTCAGAAGATACAATATATTATCAAGTTGCTTTAACCACAAGAGATGAAAATACTTTAGAAAGAGAATTAATTCCATTGAAAAAGATAAATGATAATTATCCAAAATATATTTTAACAATGGATGATGATTTAGATGCTGATTTTGATGGAATAAAGAAAATAAATGTAATTGATTGGCTATTATAGAATAAAGTTAAGAACTAAAATAATACTATAAAAATATTAATAAAAAAGAGTGAATAATTTTTATGTAGAATTATTCATTCTTTTTTTATGTAACTATTATTGTAATTACTGAATAATTATGATATTATAATAGAAAATTCAAGTAAATTGTTAGGGAGAGCTTTTTATGGAGGAATTAATTGACGTATTAGACGAAAATGGAATAAAGACAGGAGAGGTATTGCCAAGAAATGAAGTGCATAAAAAAGGATTATGGCATAGAATAATTGTCATTGCAATTGTAAATGAGAAAAATCAAGTATTAATGCAACAAAGGTCATATAACAAAGATAAAAATGCAGGTTTATGGGATATATCTGTAACTGGTCATATTACTACTGGGCAAGATTCATTAGCCGCTGCTAAAAGAGAAATAAACGAGGAAGTAAGTGTTAATATTGGATACACAGTTGATATAAAAGATTTTAGATATATGTTTTCATATAGAAAAGAGGAAAGAGTTAATGAAGAACATATGGATAGACAATTTTATGATTTCTTTATATTAAGACAAAATAATTTAAAAATAGAAGAGATAGTAGTACAAGAAAGTGAAGTAGAACAAGTTAAATTTGTTGATATTAGTGAACTAAATAGAATGATTGAAAATAAAGAAGTTGTTGAAAGAGATGCAGTTTATAAAGAATTAATGGATTATCTATTTAGAGTGTAAAGGAATGAGAAATATATGAAAAACATTATATTAACAGGAGCAAGTGATGGCTTAGGAAAAGAATTTGGAAAGATATGTATACAAAATAATATTCAAATAATAGCACTTTGTCCGTGTAATTCAGTTTAATGTTGGTGGAATGAACACTAGAATGCACGAAAAATATAATGGAACTAAAATAGAAAATCCAGATGAATGGATGAATCCGAAAGATATTGCTGAGCTTATGCTGTATATATTAAATTTGCCTAAAAAGATTGAAGTTAGTGAAATAACGATTAATAGAAAAAGTTGAAAGGGAAATTTTTATGTTTAATGTCAACCATATTGCAATAAGTGTAACGAATATGGAAAGAAGTATGGAATTTTATAAAAAGTTTGGATTTAAAGATTTCAAGTCTTGGAAAGCAGAAGATGAAAGCATAAAAATAACAATGCTAAAACTAAATAACACAGTTTTAGAAATATTTTGTTATAAACAATATAAAAATTTACCAGAAACAGCAAAATCAACAGCAACAGATTTACCAATACTTGGAACAAAACACTTTGCATTAGGTGTAGAAAAAATAGAAGAAGCAAAGAAATTTGTTTTAGAAAATAAAATATGTGAAAGTGTAGATATAAAAACAGGAAGATTAGGAAAAGAATATTTTTTTATTAATGACCCAGATGGTATATTAGTCGAGATAATTGAAAATGATTAGGAGAAAATTAATTATGGAAAAAATTATAATGTTAGGAACTGGAATGGGAGTTACATTAGATTTATATAATACTTGTTTTGTAATAAAAAATGATAATGGAAATTTTTTAGTAGATACAGGTGGAAGTGTTGAAATAGTAAAAAGATTAAAGCAAGTAAACATTGATCTAAATGAAATAAATCATATTTTTATTTCACATAGTCATACAGACCACATATTAGGACTTATTTGGATTTTTAAAACTTTTAAAAAGTTAATGAATGAAAATAGTACTAACATTAACATATATTGCAATGATATTGTATATCAATCTATTATAGCAATAGCAAAAGCTAGCTTACCAAATATATTAGTAGAAGCTATTTTAAAAAAAGTTAATTTTCATATTTTAAAAGATGAAGAAGAAATAGAAATAAATGGTATAAATTATAAATTTTTTGACATAAATGCAAAAGACACAAAACAATTCGGTTTTGAATGTATTATAAATGGAAAAAGATTAATGTTCCTAGGAGATGAAACTATAAAACCAATTTTATACGAAAAAGTTAAAGGAACAGATTACGCTATGCACGAAGCTTTTTGTTTAGATTCAGAAGAGAGTATTTTTCACCCATATGAAAAAAATCATTCTACAGTTAAAAGTGCTAGCAAAATTATGAATAAATTAGAAGTTAAAAATTTAATTCTATACCATACAGAAGAGTCTCATGGAGATAAAAGGAAAGAATTATATACACAAGAAGGAAAAGAAAATTTTAATGGTAATGTTATTGTTCCAGATGATTTAGATATTATTGAATTATAGCGAATACATAGAAGAAAAGTATATAAAAGTACTTGAAAAAGTATAATTATATACTCTTTTTTTATGCCTTAAACTAAGAAATTGTAATATGTTAAGTTAAACACATAAAAGCTTTCCTTTTATGTGAATTTTATTGTAATATTTAAATTTTTATGATATTATCAAGAAAAAATTGAAAGGATTGATAAATTATGAAAATTACAAAATTTCCGCAATCATGTTTACTAATTGAAACGAAAGGGAAGAAAATACTAATAGATCCAGGAACATTAAAATACAAAGAAGAATATTTTGAAATTTGGAACAAAGTCGATACTATATTAATTACACATAAACATTCAGACCATTGTAATGTAGAGATACTAGAAAAATTAAATAGTGAGATAGAAATATATTCAAGTAGTGAAGTAAAAAACAAATATCCAGAATTGCCTATAAATATTGTAAAAGAAGGTGAAAAAATTAATATAGGAAATGAAATAACAGTAGAAGTGGTTCATGCAGAACACGGATATGTACCAATTATGAAAACAGGAGCAAAAGTAATTGAAAATATAGGATATATAATAGATGATGGAAAGACAAGGATATATATAACAAGTGATACTATATGTTTCCAAAACGATTACAAATGTGATGTTATATGTCTTCCAATATCAGATTATGGTGTTGTAATGGGAGCTTTTGAAGCATCATTATTTGCAAAAGAAACAGATGCAAAATTAGCACTTCCATTACACGCAGATAGTCCTAAATACCCTGTAAATTTTGATTTTGTTAAAGAAATGTTTGAAAAAAATGAGATGGAATATAAAATATTAGAAAATGATGAAGCCATTGAAGTAGAGTGACTACATAGTCAAGAGATAAAATGAGAGGTTGAGATAAATGGAAAAAATAGCAATTATATCAGACATCCATTCAAATATAGTTGCATTAGAAGCAGTACTAAAAGACATAGAAAAAAGAAACATCAAAAGAATATTTTGTTTAGGTGATTTAGTTTTAAAAGGATCATCTCCATGTGAAGTAGTTGATACGATAAAGAAAAAATGCGAAATAGTAGTAAAAGGCAATGGTGATGATGGAGCAATTAATCCAAAAGGAAGTAAGCATAAAGAATGGTATCATAACATTTTAGGAAAAGACAGACTAGAATATTTAAATGATTTACCAATGTATAAAGATATTTATATTAGTGGAAGTCATATAAGAATGTTTCACGCAACAAAAGAAGACTTTAATTATAGAATATTTGACATAGATCCAATAGAAAAGAAAATGAAAATGTTTGAAGACGAAAATAATAATGTACCAGACATAGTAGTATATGGGGACATTCATAAACAATATATGCAAAAGTTACAAAATAAAACAATTATTAATGTTGGGAGCATAGGAAACACTGTAGAATCTCCTAATTATGATGAAACAATAACAAATATGGAGGAAACAACACAAGCATATTACTGCATATTAGAAGGAGAATATGATTCAAAAGAAAAATCATCTATATCAATTCAATTTATAAGAGTACCATATGACATAGGAAAAGAAATTGAATTAGCAAGAAGAAATGGCTCTCCTAGTATAGATAACTATATATTGGAGTTAACTAAAGCAAAGTATAGAAGATTATAATTTAAAAAGGAAGGAAAAAAGAAAATGGAAAATTATTTTATTATACATGGATCGTTTAGTAGTCCATATTCAAACTGGATTAGTTGGTTACACGACTTTATAGAAAGTGAAGGAAAACAAGTATATGTACCAAACTTTCCGATAGGAGTAGGATACCAAAATTACGAAAATTGGAGCAAACTATTTAAATACTATTATGACTTAGGATTAATAAATGAAAATACAACAATAATAGCGCATAGTATAGCACCAGCATTTGTATGCAAATTTTTAACTGAAAACAAAATTAAAATAAAAAAATTAATATCTGTATGCGGATTTAATAATTATTTTGGAATTGATGACGAATACGATACAGTTAATAAAACAATGTATTTTGATAATTTAGAAGATGTTAAAAATTATGTAGGTGAGATTATATGTTTTTATTCAGATAATGACCCATATGTAAAATATGAAGCAGAAAAAGAATTTGCAGATACAATTACAAAAAAACAAATTTTAATTCCAGGTGCTGGACATATCAATAGTGAAAGTGGTTATGACACATTTGAAGATATAGTTAGTTATATTTTCTAATCCAATTCTTGTCTAATTAAATTTGCGAGAAAGGAAGTAAATTAAAAATGAAAATTATAAAAATAGAACAAGCAGAAGTACATAAAAATAGCGATAGATGTGAAGTTATAGAATATGGATTTAATGATAAAGATATAGATTGTGCAACAGCACAAATAAATGGAAGATATCCAGATACAGGGTACTGTGTAAATGAGGAATGTAAAGAACTAATTTATGTAATAGAAGGTAAAGGAACTTTAAATAAAAAAGACCAAATAGTAGAATTCAAAAAAGGTGATGCTATTTTAATAGATAAAGGAGAAGTTTATTACTGGAATGCACAATGTACAATAGTTATGCCTTGCACGCCAGCATAGTATCCTGAACAACATAAATTAATAGAAGAAAAATAAATAAAAGAAAATCATAATTTTATTATGAATATAGAAATTCATAAAGACAGAGAGATTTTAAATATGAAATGCAGATGGGAGAAAAGAAATGAGCATATTGAATAATTGGTTATTATATGTATGTATGTATGTAGTTCTAGCAACTATATTTACACAATGTTATAAAATTACAACCAAAACATTAAAAAAAGCAGGAGCGCTAACTGCTTTATTACAATTAACAGCAGGGCTAACAGCTTTGATTTTATGTCCGCTTTTTGGATTTAAGTTTCCAACAAATACAAATATATATATATTATGCTTGGAATAGCAATCATATTTTATACAATATCAGATAGAATAAATACAACAGTAAGAAGTGGAATAGAAGCATCAACTTTTAGTATGCTTAAACAGCTATCTACAACATTTATGATATTTGCTGGTTTAATATTTCTAAAAGAAGAATTTGCTTTAACAAAGTTTATTGGTGCAATATTAATTATATTTAGTAATGTTTTTATATTCTATAAAAAAGGAAAATTTGAATTTAATAAATACATTTTGCTAGGAATATTAGCTAACATATCATTTACAATTGCATTATTTTTAGATGTGAATATATCAAATAGTTTTAATTTACCTTTTTATGTAGCACTAACTTTAATTGTACCAGCGATATTAATAATAATTGTTGAAAGAATTAAACCATCACAAATAAAAAATGAATGGATAAGCGGAAACAAAAAAGCAATATTAATAACAGCTTTAACTTGGGCAACAGCAATAATTGCACAATTGAGAGCATATCAATTGTGCAATGTATCAGTAGTGGCACCATTATGTGCTTTAACTGTGATATTAAATGTAATAGTTGGATATATTTTTTTGAAAGAAAGAGATAGTTTGTTAAAAAAGATTATTGCTGCAATATTAATAATAATTAGTGTTATATTAATTAAAATATAAATTTAATATATATTACAATTTTAAAAAATATATTTCTTGAATATGAAATATATTTTTTAAAAATAAAAGTTATTTCGCAAACAAGAAATAACTTGACAAATACAATATAAAAGATTATACTTAGTATAGGTGATAAAAATGTTAAAAAGAGAAATGTATTTATCAAGGATAAGAGGTTTTTATGATAGTGACCTTGTGAAAATTTTGGTAGGAATAAGAAGATGTGGAAAATCTGTAATATTAAATCAAATAATGAATGAAATAAAGCAAGAAAAAGGTGCAGATGAGAAACACATTATTTATATTAATTTTGAACTTATAGAATATGAAGAATTACAAGATTATAAAAAATTAAATAAATATATAAAAGAAAAAGTTACAGATGATAAAAAATATTATGTGTTTTTAGATGAAATTCAAAAAGTAGACAAATTTGAAGATGTAGTAAATTCGTTAAGAGCGTCTATAAATAATATAAGTATATTTATTACTGGTTCTAACAGTAAATTGTTATCAAATGAATTATCAACTGTTTTATCTGGAAGATATGTATTATTTAATGTTTACCCATTAAATTATAAAGAATTTATAGAGCTGACAGGAAAAAATGCAAAAAATGAAGAAACTTTTTGGAATTTTATTAAATGGGGAGGACTTCCTAATAGAACTCAATTTACAGATGAAAGTAATATAAAAGATTATCTTCATAGTGTATTTGATTCAATTATATTAAGAGATGTAGTAGAAAGATTAGGACTAAAAGATACAGTTTTATTTGATTTGTTATTACAATATATTGTAGATACTACAGGACGCCAATTTTCTGCCGAAAATGTTATGAATTTTCTAAAGAGCGAAGGAAAGTCTGTATCAACTGAAACATTATATACATATTTAGATGCGTTGTGCAAAGCGTTAATTGTAAAGAAAATATATAGATATGATATTAATGGAAAAGCAATATTAAAAACTTTAAATAAATATTATATGACTGATTTGGGTATAGCACAAATAAAAAATAATAATTTTGAAATAAATAAAAGTTTTGCGATTGAAAATGTTGTATACAATGAATTACTTGAAAGAGGCTATGATGTTTATATAGGTAAGACTAAAGATGGAGAAATTGATTTTATTGCAACAAAAACTAATGAAAAAATTTATTTTCAAGTAGCTTATTTGTTAGCAGATAATAAGGTTATAGAAAGAGAATTTGGTGCATTTAAAGAAATAAATGATAATTATCCTAAATATGTTCTTTCTTTAGATAAAGCTGACTTTTCACGAGATGGGATAATTCATAAAAATATAATTGATTGGTTATTAGAAGAATAAAAAATATATAAGAAAATAGGAGACAAAAAATATGGAAATAAAAGATTTAGAAGAAGAAATTGAGAAAATAAAACAAAGAAATGCAAAAGTAGAACTAGACAAAAAGTGGAAAACAAGTGGAACAAGAAAAATATGCATATGTATATTAACATACATAGTAGTAATCATATATTCTTATTTAATTAACAAAATAAGCAATATATTTTTAAGTTCACTAGTACCAGTAATAGGATTTACACTATCAACAGTATCTTTAAACTTCATTAGAAAGCAATGGGAAAAACGAAAAAATATATAAATAGAATCCTCTGTGAGCGAGTAGTTTTTAATATATAACGTGTGATAATTAATTTCTAATTGATGTTATATTTATCTTGCAAATATGGGCATTATGTAATATAATACAAAAAATAGATAGTGCAAGGAATGATAGAAATGAACGATACCATAAACAAAAAAAGAATTGATAAAATAAACTATTATTTAAACATAGCAGAAGCAGTTTCAGAAAGAGGAACATGTTTAAGAAAAAATTTTGGCTGTATCATAGTAAAAAATGATGAAATAATAGCAACAGGATATACAGGAGCACCACGAGGAAGAGAAAACTGTATAGATTTAGGATATTGCACTAAAAAAGAAAAATTTCCTGAAGTGCGTCATGGTGGATATGATGCTTGTAGATCAGTACACGCAGAACAAAATGCTATGTTAAGTGTTGCACGAAGAGATATGATTGGTGCTACAATGTATTTAGTAGGAAAAAGAGTAGACACAGGAGAATATGAAGAAGGAGCAAATTCTTGTCAAATGTGTAGAAAAATGATTATTAATGCAGGTATTAAAGAATTAATTGTTAGAGGAAAAAGTAATAAAGATTACATTGTAGTAAATGTACAAGAATGGATAAAAAACGACGACTTATTAAAAGGAAAAGATACCTATTAATAAATTTATAAAAATACCAAATAAAACATGTTTCATATAAAAAATTAATAATAGATAATTGTTAAATGTATATATATTAATATATACATTTTTTTTAAGGAGATTAATTATGAAACGTAAACCATATGATAGACAAAAAGCAATAGAATATGCAAAAAAGTGGGCATTATCACGAAACCCAGCATATTACAATTTTGATAATGTAGGAGGAGACTGCACAAGCTTTATATCACAATGCATTTATTCAGGAAGCGGAACAATGAACTATACAAAAGAAAAAGGATGGTATTACATAAATGGAAACAACAAATCACCTTCGTGGAGTGGAGTAGAATTTTTATATCAATATCTAATAAACAACAAAGGAATGGGACCATATGGAAAAGAAGTAAATAAAGAAAAAATAGAATTAGGAGATATAGCACAATTATCATTTGATGGGAAAAAATTTGAACATAGTTTATTTATAGTAAACATAGAAAACAGATTTAGTTTATCTGGAATAAAAATTGCATCACATACTTTTGATAGTTACAATAAAGCAATTTCAGAATACACTTTTGAAAAAATAAGATTTATACACATAGAAGGAGTTATTACTGTTTAGACTAAATAATTTTAAATAGCGCGAAGAGGATAGTATTTATATATTTTGCAGTGAGTTTGTGGGGACCGTTCAAAAATCCTCAAAAGTTCATAGAACTTTTGTTAGAATTTTTAGAATGGGGATAACGAAAAAATATATAAATACTATCCTCTGGGAGCGAGTAAATAATTACCAATCTAAACAAGAACAATGAATTTCGCATTTAAGAGAAAATTAATATTTTCTCTATTTTTTATTCATAAATTATGTGATATACTAGAGGCATAAAGGGGAGATAAAAAATGTATAACATATTAGTAGTAGATGATGATAAAGAAATTGTAAATGCAATTGAAATCTATTTAAAAAATGAAGGATATAAAATAATAAAAGCACACAATGGAAATGAAGCATTAGAGAAAATAGAAGAAAATGAAATACATTTAATCATATTAGACATTATGATGCCAGAAAAGGATGGAATAGAGACATTAGAGGAAATAAGAAAAGAGAAAAGTATACCAGTTATTTTATTGTCTGCTAAATCAGAAGATTATGATAAAATTGAAGGCTTGAATTTAGGTGCTGATGATTATATTACAAAACCATTTAATCCACTAGAACTGATTGCAAGGGTTAATTCTAATTTAAGAAGATATATTAAATTAGGTTCTATTGAAAATAAAGAAAATGAAACAATATTTAAAGCAGGGCAATTGATAGTAAATGATGATACAAAAAAAGTAACCGCAGATGGAAAAGAAGTAAAGTTAACAGCAACCGAATTTAATATATTAAAATTTTTATTGCAAAATAAAGGCAAAGTTTTTTCTATACCAGAAATTTATGAGAATGTATGGAAAGAAGAAGGTTTTGGAGCAGAAAATATTATAGCAGTACATATACGACATATTAGAGAAAAAATTGAAATTAATCCAAAAGAGCCAAGATACCTAAAAGTAATATGGGGAGTTGGATATAAAATAGAAGATATTAAATAATTGCTATAAAAATAAAATTTTGAAATAAATGGATAAATAAATAATCATTTATTTATATGGATAGGATGTGGAAAAATGGAAAAAGCAAGAAAATCAAGTTTGTTAAAAATACTTTGTTATATATTAATTCCGATTTTAGCTGCAATATTAGTACTTGGTATTTTTCATCTTGAATTTTTAGATGAATATGGAGAAGAGGAGAACGAGAAAGAATATATAAAAACAGAACAATTTTCACGCAGTTATTTGAATTACATTATAAATAGAATTTCAGAATGTGAAAGAGAGAAAAAAGGTTATTCAACAAATTTTTATGAAATAAAAGATAACGAAAAGAGCTATTATTATTCAAGTAATAGAGAAAGCACAAGTTATTATGACTATACACCATTATATATGAATTATATCATAATTGACCAAAAAACAGGTGTAATGTATACAAATGTAAAAAGTCAAAATTATGATGAAGAAATAAAAAACATAAAAAATCAAAGTTTATATTGGCAGTATGAAAATGAAAAAATTGATACTAATATAGAAAAATTAAATAATGATAATATTAAATATAATTATCAATATATTTATTTAAATTTAGAAAAACAAAGCGGAGAAAATGGAAATTCATTAAAAGATTATAAAATTTATACTTCTTGTAATGAAAACGAAATGAATCATTATACAGCATTTGGAGTAGGTAAACAAACCTATGAATTTATGATAAATAATAGGAAAATGCCTATATATGCAGTAATAATCAGTTCAATTCTTTTAATTGCAATAGCTATATATCTTTTTTGGGCTATTGGATATAAAAAAGGAGAAGAGGAAATTAGTCTTAACACAATAGATAATATTCCTTATGAGATTTTATCCATTATTGGTCTAACAGTAGCAGGTATGTTTTTATCAATTTTAATTAATATAGGAAATATAATTAATTACACGATACTAATTATATCAACAATTTGCTATTTTGTATGTTATGCAGTATGTGCAATTATGGGAGTAACAACGATTAAAAGAATCAAAGCAAAAAGATTTTTTAAAAGTTTTTTAATATATAAAATTGTAAAATGGCTATTAAATAAGACAAAGAAATATAAAGAAGTTGTATTGAATAAAGTAGAAGATGGAAAAAAGGTATTTTGGTATTACTGGGGATTTGTTGTAATAAGTATCATATTAGCAAGTACATTCGCAACTGGATTAGGAATTTTATTGTTAATAGCCTTCTGGTTATGGACATTCTACAAAATTAGAGAATATCAAAATCAAGAAGAAACCATAAAAAAAGCATTACAAGATATATATGAAGGAAAAACAGATATACATATTAATGAAAGTGAATTAAAAGGAATGTTAAAACAAATGGCACTGTATATAAATGATATAGCAGGAGGATTTACGAATGCCATTGAAGAAAGCTTGAAATCAGAAAGATTAAAAACAGAATTAATAACAAATGTATCACACGATATAAAAACGCCACTAACTTCTATAATCAATTATGTGGATTTACTAAAAAAAGAAGACATCAAAGATAAAAAAGTAAAAGAATATATAGAAATTTTAGATAAAAAATCACAAAGACTAAAAAAATTAACAGAAGATTTAGTAGAAGCATCAAAAGTATCATCAGGGAATGTACAGCTAAACATAGAAGAAATCAATATAAAAGAACTATTTAATCAAACAATAGGAGAATTTAAAGATAGATTTGAAGAGAAGAAATTAAAGATAGAAATGCAAGTACCAGAAAGTGATGTAAAAATAAAAGCAGACAGCAGGTATATGTATAGAATAATAGAAAACCTATTTAGTAACATTTCAAAATATGCATTAGAAAACTCAAGAGTATATATTGATATAAAAGACGAGAAAAAACAAATAAAAATAAGCATAAAAAATATATCAAAAGAGAAATTAAATATAAGTAGTGATGAATTAATGCAAAGATTTGTAAGAGGAGACAAATCAAGATACACAGAAGGAAGCGGATTAGGGTTATCTATAGCACAAAGTCTAACAAACTTGCAAAAAGGAAAATTTGAAATAAAAATAGATGGAGACTTATTCAAAGTTGAAATGATTTGGTGAGACAGTGGGGACAGTCCTCATTTGTCTCACCTTTTTGGTTGTTTTTTTGTCGCTTTTTGTATTTTTTTGAAGTTTGTGAATTTGCTGTGTTTCTAAGTGCTTGGTAATAGTGTATGTATAGTAGACAAAAAAATGAGACAAATGAGGACTGTCCCCACTGTCTCACTCTTGGCAAAAAAATATTAATGTGATAGAATAAAAAACAATAAAAAGCAAATGATAAAATTTGGAGGAATTATAATGAAAAAGTTGTTCATAATTATTGGTATTTTAGTGGTTATTTTCTTAGGAGTGATGATTTTTAAAAATGTATCAGGCAATAAAAATGTGACAGTACAGGAGATAGAGGATATACAAACATATATATCAAAAATATATATGTGGAAAGAGATTACAGGTTCATCATTACCAGTGTTTGATGATATTAATAATGCTGATGATTTATGGATTTGGGAGGTTGTTAAAAAGAATTCAGAAGTTTATGAAATGTCATATGATGAAATTCAGGAAAATGCTAAAGAATTATTTGGAAAAGATTTTAAAAAGGATTTTCCAAAGGAAGGGACTACTGAATTTGTTTATGAACAAGAAGCAGATGTGTATGTTGCTACAGAAGTCGATTTAGATCTTAAAGAAGATACCTTTTTATTAAATGATATTAAAAAGAATAAGAATGGTTATACTGTTGAAATTGTGGAGTATTTAGAAGATTACTCACAAGAGGATAGTATAGTTGTGGAAAATATACAAGAGGAAGAAATACAAAAAGTAAGTAGTACTGAAAGTGAAACTCAAATGCAAGAGATTGTTAAAAATAATATAGATAGATTTTCTAGGAAAAAGATATATTTGAGAAAAGATGGAGAAAAGCTATTTGTAACAAAAGTTGAATAAATAAGAAGATAATTAAAGAATGTAATTAACATTGCTCAAATATAGTAGTAATTTAAATATGATTAAATAAATTAATTAGTTGGAGAAAAGAATGTTAACACAAAAAATAACAAAGCAATTAGATGTTTTAAAAGAGTTAGAAAATCTAAATAAATGTAATTTATGTCCACATTTTTGTGGAGTTAATAGGACAGAAAATAGAATAGGAAGATGCAAAGCAACAGATAAGGTGAAGCTTGCATTATATTCTATACATAATTTTGAAGAACCTTGTATTAGTGGAGATAAAGGTTCAGGAACAGTGTTTTTTTCAAACTGCAATTTGAATTGTATATATTGTCAAAATTACGAAATTAGTCAGTTAGGAAAAGGAAAAGAGATAACAATAGAAGAGTTAGCAAAAGTATTTTTAACACAACAAGAAAAAAATGTAGAAAATATTAATTTAGTAACACCTACTAGTTATGTACCACAAATTATACAAGCAATTAAAACAGCAAAGAAGCAAGGATTACATATTCCAATAATTTATAATACAAATAGTTATGAAAATATAGAAACTTTAAAAATGTTAGAAGGATATATTGATATATATTTGCCAGATTTAAAATATGCAGAAAATGAATTAGGAAAAAATTATTCAAATGTGAAAAATTATTTTGAGATTGCAACAAAGGCAATACAAGAAATGATTAGACAAGTGGGAACTCCTAAAATTAATGAAAATGGAATTATTCAAAAAGGTGTAATTATAAGACATTTAGTTTTGCCAAATCAAATAGAAAATAGTAAAAAAGTTTTAAGATGGATTAAAGATGATTTACCAGAAGATATTTATGTTAGTATAATGGCTCAATATTTTCCTTCATATAAAGCAAAAGAAAATAAAGATTTAAATCGAAAGTTGACACAAAAAGAGTGGAATGAGATTGAAGATTTTGTACAAGAACTTGATATTGAAAATGGCTATATACAAGAATTAGGAGAACACGAAGAAGAATATGTGCCAAAATGGGATATATAAAAATATTATCATAAAAAATATTGTAAAAAAATTAATTATTTGATATAGTAAATAAAAAATGGAGGGAATAAAAATGAGAATTGTAGAACCATGGATAAAAGTAGAAAAAATTGATGGAAAACAAATAATGAAAAGAATAGAAAGAGCATGCAGAACATGTTATCGTTCAGAAGGAAAAATAACAGAAGATAGTTATAAAAATTTAATAAAAAATTGTATTACAAGAGGTCATGAATCAGTATTAGAGCATGAAAAGGTAACAGTAAGAATTTATGATGACCTTGGTTCATATAAGGATTTAACAAGACATAGATTTGCTAGTTTTTCAGTAGAATCAACTAGATATTGTAGTTATGATAAAGACAAATTTGGTAATGAAATTGCTTTTATGAATCCAATATATATAGAAGATAAAGAAATGTATGAGCTTTGGAAAGATACAATGCAAAAAATAGAAGAAAATTATGTAAAAATGAAGGAATTAGGAGCTACAACTGATATGTGTAGAGAATTGTTACCACATTCAATTGCAGCAGAATATACAATGACAGCTAATATAAGAGAATGGAAACATGTACTTAGCTTAAGAGCAAATGATCATGTGCATCCATCTATTAGACAAGTTATGATACCATTACTAAAATATTTTAAAGAACAAATGCCAGAAATTTTTGATGAAATAGAATATGATGAAGATTTTAATCCTGATTATTATGCTAAATTATCAATAGAAGAATTTTAGGAGTTTATAATGATATAATGATAGATTTACATATACATAGTAATTATTCTGACGGTAGTGAGTCTGTAAAGGGCATATTAAAAGAGGCAGAAAAAAGAAAGTTAGAAGTAATATCAATTACAGACCACGATACTATTAAAGCATATGATGAATTGAGAATGATTGATATAAAGCAATATTATTCTGGTACAATAATAAGTGGCTGTGAAATGAAATGTGTATATAAAAATACACCTGTTGAAGTATTAGGATATAATATAGATATAGATAAAATTAGAAATTTCAATAATTTAGGTCAAGAAAAATATCTTAATATACAGAAAAGATATCTTGAACACATAAAGCAGGCTGGAAAACAAATTGGATTGAAATTTAATGATGAACTAGATATTAATATGAAAAGAATGCAATATGCATCAGATATATTTGAAAAAGAAATTTTAAAATATCCAGAAAATATGGAAATATTAAAGAAAAATCATTTAGAAATAAAGCCTAATTTTTATAGAGCACAACAATGTAATCCTGATAGTATCTTTTACATAGATGAAACTACTAGTTTTCCTTCTATGGAAGAAGTAATTAAAGAAATACATAATGCAGGAGGATTAGCATTTTTAGCACATGCTTATATATATCCTTTTGACAATACTCTAGAAATAGTAGAAGAAATGATAAATACACATAAATTAGATGGAATTGAATGTTACTATTCTTATTTTAGTAATGATCAAACACAAAATTTAATTAAATTATGTAATAAATATAATTTATATATGTCAGGAGGAACAGATTTTCATGGAAAAAATAGACCAGATACACAAATGGGAATAGGAACAGGTAATTTAAGAATAGAAAAAGAAATAATAGAAAATTGGAGAATACAGGTTAAGTAAGAAATATAGACTAAGTAAAAATAACTCAATTAATAATATAAAAAATGTACAATTTAAAAGGAGAAAATAGAAATGTTAAGTATTGTAGTAGCAAAAGCAAAAAATAATATTATAGGAAAAGACAACCACATAGTATGGAATATACCAGCAGATAAAAAAAGATTTAAAGAACTAACAGAAGGACATACAATTATAATGGGAAGAAAGACATTTGAGTCTTTAGGAAAAGTTTTACCAAATAGAAAACATATTGTTTTTACACAAAATCCAGATTTTAAAGTGAATGATGAAAATGTAGAAATTGTTCATTCATTATTACAAATACAAGAATATATGGAATGTGATGAAGAATGCTTTATTATTGGTGGAGCAACAATTTACAATTTTTTAATGCCATATGTTGAAAAAATGTATGTTACCCAAATTAATAAGGATTTTGAGGGGGATAGTTTTTTCCCTAGAATAGATGAAGAAAAGTGGAAAGAGGTTTCTAGAGAAAAAGGACAACAAGATGAGGAAAATAATTTAGATTATGATTTTGTTGTTTATGAAAAAGTTTAAAATTGTTGAAGAATGTAGTGTTGCATTCTTCTTTTTTAGTATAAAAATCCATATGTGTTAAGCAGTGCACACATATGGATTTTCTCTTATATATTTTTGTATGCACAAGAAAATTTTGGTTAAACTAAAAATGGAGGAATGAAAAATGTTTAAACCAAAAGCAATTTATTATGAAAAAGAAATATTAAAATATCCATTAGGAAAAGAACTAATGGAAAAATATAAAGAAATACCAAAAATAGAAATAGAAAATCATAACAACATAGAAGAAATGAGAAAAAAGCAAAATAGTGAATTTGCAGATATGAAAAGAAATCTAATAATAGGAGTTAGAAAAACACATAAATTTGTAGAAAATCATAAAACATCAGATTTTCTAGTACCATATACTTCATCAGGTTGTACAGCAGCGTGTATGTATTGTTACTTAGTATGCAATTACAATAAATGTGCATATCTTAGACTATTTGTAAACAGAGAACAAATGCTAGATAAAATAATAAAAACTGCAAATAAATCAGAAAAAGAATTAACTTTTGAAATAGGAAGCAATAGTGACTTGATTTTAGAAAATTCAATTACAGGAAATCTAGTATGGACAATCGAAAATTTTAAAGATGTGAACAATGGATTATTAACACTTCCAACAAAATTTGATATGGTTGATCCTATTTTACCATTAGATCATAAGGGAAAAGTAATTATTAGAATGAGTGTAAATCCAGAAGAAATTATCAATAAAGTTGAATTTGGAACTTCAAGATTAAAAGGAAGAATAGAAGCAATAAACAAATTAAAAGAAGCAGGATATAAAATTGGAATTTTAATAGCACCAGTAATTATGGTTGATAACTGGAAACAATTATATTTAGAATTAATACAAAGATTAAACAAAGAATTATCAGAAAAAGTAAAAAATGATGTATTTTTTGAAATTATTTTTATGACATATAGTTATGTTCATACTAAAATTAATGAAGAGGCATTTCCAAATGCAATAAATTTGTATAATAAAGACTCTATGACTGGTAGAGGTAGAGGAAAGTATGGGTATAAAAAAGAACTAAGGGAAGATGGAGAAGAGTTTTTTAGAGTTCAAATGAAAAAATATTTTCCAAATAACAAAATTGAATATATAGTTTAGTAAAAAACACTTGAAATTTATTCCATAATGTAGTACAATAGGTATGTCAAAAAAATGACATACCTTTTACTTAGCCCAAAGTTAGCACCTAAACTTTTAGCTCAGTTAAAGGAAATAACAAAAAATAAGGTGTAAGTTTAGAATGACAATAATATTTTAAACTAAGTAGAGCCTTGAGAAAGGAGAAAAATAAAATGACAAAGGAAACAAAACAAGAAATCATTAATACTTATAAAAGAGAAGAAAACGATACAGGTTCACCAGAAGTACAAGTAGCTCTTTTAACACAAAGAATTAATGAATTAACAGAACACTTAAAAATACACAAAAAAGACAATCACTCAAGAAGAGGTCTTTTAAAAATGGTTGGTAAAAGAAGAAATTTATTAAACTATTTAGCTAAAAAAGATGTTAACAGATACAGAGAAATCGTTGAAAAATTAGGATTAAGAAAATAAAGCAAAGAACAAATCTCGCTTTGCGAGACTTGTTCTTTATTTGTGATTTACATAAAAAATGAAGGGCAAAGATTTGTCTGTACAAAAATAGCAGAGATTTATCTGCACAAAAATTAAAAATTATTAAAGCAAAAGCAAGGAATTAGATAAGTAGCTTGTATAATATATTATAATTTTTTTATAATATATTATAGAGGTTACAATCTAAACTTGCTTAAAAATAGGAAATGTTCATTTATTCGTTAAAAAAGAATTTAAAGAATGTTACAAATTTCCTAAAAGAAAGGAAGATTAAATATGTTTAAAACTTATGAAACAGAATTAGCAGGTAGAAAGCTTGTAATTGAAACAGGAAAAATGGCAGGATTAGCAAATGGAAGTGTATTAGTACGTTATGGAGACACATGCGTATTAGTAAATGTAACAGCTTCTAAAGAACCAAGAGAAGGAATAGATTTCTTTCCACTATCAGTAGATTTTGAAGAAAAATTATATTCAGTTGGAAAGATACCAGGAGGATTCTTAAAAAGAGAAGGAAAACCATCAGATAAAGCAATTTTGACATCAAGAGCAATTGATAGACCTTTAAGACCACTATTTCCAAAAGATTTTAGAAATGATGTAGTCGTAGTAGGAACTGTACTTTGTGTAGAACAAGATAATTCACCAGAAGTAGCAGCTATGATAGGAGCTGCAGCAGCATTAGCAATATCTGATATTCCATTTAATGGCCCAACAGCAGCAGTAAATGTTGGACTAGTTGATGGAAAGATTATTATTAATCCAACAGAAGAGCAAAGAGAAAAAAGTGATTTAACATTAACAGTAGCTGCAACAGAAAAGAAAATTACTATGATTGAAGCAGGTGCAAATGAAGTACCAGACGATTTAATGTTAGAAGCCATAAAAACTGCACATGAAGAAATTAAAAAAATATGTAAATTTATTACAGAAATTCAAAATGAAATAGGAAAACCAAAATTTGAATATAAATCATTTGAAGTAGACCACGACGTTTACGAATTTATAGAAGAAAACTTCAAAGAAGAAATGAAAGAAAAAGTTCAAGAAGCAGATAAAGAAACAAGAGATAACAATATTGATGAATTAACTGCAAAAATTGAAGAAACTTATACAGAAAAATTTGGAGAAGAAGCATTTGAAGAACATAAATCCGATATTGGAGAAGCTATCTATAAATTAGAGAAAAAATGTGTAAGAGAAATGATTTTTAATGAACATAAAAGAGTTGATGGAAGAGCTTTAGATGAAATAAGACCATTATCTTGTGAAGTAGGTTTACTACCAAGAACTCATGGAAGTGCATTATTTACAAGAGGACAAACTCAAGTATTATCAGTTGCAACATTAGGAATGATATCAGAAGAACAAAAATTAGATGGTATTGATACAGAAGAATCAAGAAGATATATGCATCACTATAATTTCCCAAGTTACTCAGTAGGAGAAGCAAGACCTTCAAGAGGACCAGGAAGAAGAGAAGTAGGACATGGAGCTTTAGCAGAAAAAGCATTAGTACCAGTATTACCATCAAAAGAAGAATTCCCATATGCAATTAGGGTTGTATCAGAAGTATTATCTTCAAATGGTTCAACATCACAAGCAAGTATTTGTGGAAGTACTTTAAGTTTAATGGATGCAGGTGTTCCAATTAAAAGACCAGTTGCAGGTATATCAACAGGATTAGTAACAAATCCAGACAATGATGATGACTATGTAATGTTAGTAGATATCCAAGGATTAGAAGACTTCTTTGGAGATATGGACTTTAAAGTAGGTGGAACAGAAAAAGGGATTACAGCAATTCAAGTTGATATCAAATGTGATGGATTAACATATGAAATAATAGCAGAAGCATTTGAAAGAACAAGAAAAGCAAGACAACATATCTTAGACGATATAATGATGCCAGTAATATCTAAGCCAAGAGAAGAAATTTCAAAATATGCACCAAGAATTGTTACAACACAAATAAAAGTAGAAAAAATAAAAGATGTAATTGGAAAAGGTGGAGAGACAATCAACAAAATAATCGAAGCAACAGGAGTAAAAATAGATATAGAAGAAGATGGACAAGTATTAATATATTCAACAGATAACGAAAAAGCAAAAGAAGCATTAGAAATGGTTGAAGATATAGTAAAAGAGGTCGAAATTGACGGAATCTACTATGGAGAAGTTACAAGAATAATGAACTTTGGAGCATTTGTTGACCTAGGATTTGGAGGAAAAGAAGGATTACTACACATTTCAAAAATATCAAAAGAAAGAATCAAAAACATAGAAGATGTACTTAAAGTTGGAGATAAAGTTACAGTAAAAGTAACAGACATTGATGACCAAGGCAGAATAAATCTTACAATGAAAGATTTAATCGAACCAAAAGTTTATGAAGAAGACTAAAATGAGACAAGTGGGACAGTCCTTTTTTGTCTCACTTTTATTTATAATGTAATATTAAGGCTTTTCGATTTGTTCTATGAAATTTGTCATAGTATGATAAATTTCTGTTAAAAAATACAAAATTCGACAAAAAGATGAGACAAAATCGCACCGTCCCAAGTGTCTCAAGAAAGGTTTGAAATTATGAAACATGCTGCTGAAAAAAAGAAATCAAATAAATTTATAGATATAATTATATGTATTATTTTGATAACAGCTTTCTACTTTGCTTATAGATATTATCAAAAAAATAATTTTAATGATTTTGTTAGAAGTGAAACAAATCCATATACTTCTACTTTTATTCGAGATAGTGAGGAAAAATACTCTGAAAAGGCAAGTTATAAAATAGAGTCTAAAGAGTATAATGATGCAATGTTTTATAAAACTGTAAAAGTCGGAAAAAATCATCCATATAAAGTAACTTGTATGGTTAAAACAAAAGATATAGAATCAAAAGAAGAACAGTCAGGAGTTGGAGCACAGATATCAATTGAAGGTACAACTGAAAGAAGTATGGCAATTTCTGGAACACAAGAATGGAAAAAGATAGAATTAATTTTTAATTCTAAGGATAGAGAAACAGTTAATATTGGATTTAGATTAGGTGGATATTTAGGAGAAGCTAAAGGTGAAGCTTGGTTTTCTGATTTTACGATAGAAGAAGGTATAGCAGATACTAATAATGAATGGAAATTTGCTTGCTTTATCTTTGACACAACAGATGTTACAATAGGAAGTAAAAAGATAAAATTAAATGTAACCGAATCAGATATTAAAGATATTACAGATACAATAGAAAGATTTCAAGATTCATGTAGTGAATTATCCCAAAGTAAAATGACAGCCAAATGTGATGTATATCAAATAGAAAGTCCTATATCAAAATTATCATATGATACAGAATTCGGATACTATGTATCTCCAGAAGATGTGGAAGAACAAATAAAAGATACAATTGAAAATAGTAATTATGACCATATATTTGTTGTTGTGAGACTTCGGAGATGAAGAACATGAAAACGACATTCAAGTTAATGATTGGATAGGATTAGGATCTATGGATTATTATGGAATAGGTTTTTCAAACATTAGATTACCAAATAGTTCAAAAAGTTATGTTTATAAATATGATACAAGAATCAATACTTTCCCAGAGGAAGTACTAATGCACGAATTTTTACATTCTTTAGAAAGAACAGCTAAAGAATATGGATATCAAAGACCAGAACTACATGATTATCAAAAATATGGATATAAAAATGAAACATTGATAGGTCAAAAGAAATGGTATACTGACTATATAAACAAAAATATAAAAACAACCTCTGGAAACATAGGTTTACCACAAGAAATATATACATTAAAACCAGCAAAAAATATTAATTTTAATTATTCATATAAAATTAATGAATTTAAACAACCGCAAAATATTATAGAAGAAGTAAAAGAAATATTTAATAATTTAATTAAAAAAGTAAAATATATAGTACAAGGAGAAATAACATAGTGAAAGTTTCAGAATTTAATTATGAATTACCAGAAGAACTAATAGCACAAACACCAATACAAAAAAGAGATGAATCAAGATTAATGGTATTAAATAAAGAAAAACAAACAATAGAACATAAAATATTTAAAGATATTATTGATTACTTAAGACCAGGAGATGTATTAGTAAGAAATAACACAAAAGTAATACCAGCAAGAATATATGGAAAAAAAGAAACAGGAGCAAATGTAGAATTTCTATTATTAAAAAATATAAAAGGAGACATTTGGGAAACAATTGTAAGACCAGGAAATAAATTACACATAGGAACAAAAGTGATTTTTGGAAATGGATTATTACAAGCAGAAATATTAGAGACAATGCCAGGAGGAACAAGAAAAGTTAAATTCAAATATGAAGGAATATTTAATGAGATATTAGATCAAATAGGATTAATGCCATTACCACCATATATACATGAAGAACTAAAACAAAAAGATAGATATCAAACAGTATATGCAAAATATGAAGGATCAGCAGCAGCACCAACAGCAGGGCTACACTTCACACCAGAACTTTTAGAAAAAATAGAAAAAATGGGTGTAGAAATTGCAAATGTAACATTACATGTGGGAATAGGAACATTTAGACCAGTAAAAGAAGAAACGGTAGAAAAACACGAAATGCACTCAGAACACTTTTATATTAAACAAGAAGACTGTGAAAAAATAAACAAAGCCAAGCAAGAAGGAAGAAGAGTAATAGCAGTTGGAACAACATCATGTAGAGTATTAGAATCAATCGCAGATGAAAAAACAGGGATGGTAAAACCACAAGAAAATGATACACAAATATTTATTTATCCAGGCTATAAATTCAAATGCATAGATGGGTTAATAACAAACTTTCATTTACCACAATCTACTCTATTAATGCTAGTATCAGCACTTGCTGGAAAAGAATATATAATGAAAGCATATGAGGAAGCAGTAAAAGAAAAATACAGATTTTTCAGTTTTGGAGATGCAATGTTTATTACAAAGGAGGAAAAATGAAACCAGCAGTAACATATGAACTATTACATGAATGTAAGCAAACAGGGGCTAGAAGAGGTGTAATTCATACACCTCATGGAGATATACAAACACCAGTATTTATGCCAGTAGGTACACAGGCAACAGTAAAATCAATGACACCAGAAGAATTAAAGGAAGAAGTAAAAGCACAAATTATATTATCAAATACATATCATTTGTATTTAAGACCTGGAAGTAAAATTGTAAAAGAGGCTGGGGGTCTTCACAAATTTATGAATTGGGATAGACCAATTTTAACAGATAGTGGAGGGTTTCAGGTGTTTAGCTTAGGGGATTTAAGAACAATTCATGAAGAAGGTGTTGACTTTAAATCTCATCTTGATGGAAGTAAACATTTCTTTTCACCAGAGTCAGTTATGGAAATAGAGGAAGATTTAGGAGCAGATATAATTATGGCATTTGATGAATGTTGTCCATATCCTTCAACTTATGAATATACAAAACAATCAATGGAAAGGACAACAAGATGGGCAAAGCGTTGCAAAGAGGCACATACTACGGTGGATAAGCAAGCTTTATTTGGAATTATTCAAGGTGGATTTTATAAAGATTTAAGAGAGAAAAGTGCTAAAGATTTAATAGAACTTGATTTACCAGGATATGCAATTGGAGGAATTAGTGTAGGGGAGCCTAAAGAAGAATTTATTGATATTTTAAGATATACAGCACCCTTAATGCCAAAGGATAAGCCAAGATATTTAATGGGAGTGGGTACTCCAGATTATTTGATAGAAGCGGCAATGGCAGGGATTGATATGTGTGATTGTGTACTTCCTACAAGAATTGCAAGAAATGGAACAGCTATGACTTGGAATGGAAAAGTAGTAGTTAGAAATGCAACTTATGAAAAAGATTGGGGACCTTTAGATCCAGAATGTGATTGTTATACCTGCAAAAATTATACAAGAGCTTATATTAGGCATTTAATCAAAGCAAATGAGATTTTAGGAGTACGATTATTATCAATTCATAACCTAAGGTTCTTGACTAATTTAATGGAAAAAGTTAAAATAGAAATAGAGAATGACAATTTAGGAACGTTTAAAGAAGAATTTTACAAGAAGTATGGTTACTAAGTAAGCTGTAGGCAGATATTGTAAACATATTATAAAAGGAGGATACAAATGAATTTAATTGAAGAGAGTTTTCAAAAGAAAGAAGAAAAGAAAAAAAAGACTTTGACAACAGTTATACTTATAGCTATTATTTTAATAGTCCTAATTATAATTGGTATAGTATCTTATTTAGCATATATACAGAAAAGCAAATTAAGAATAACATTAGATGATCAACCATATGATGCATTAAAAGATTTGCTACTAATAGAAGAAGATGGAACAATATATCTTCCTGTTAAGGAAATATCAAAATATTTTGGATATGAAAGTTACAATGGAGAATACAGTGATAAGTCAGAAGATCCAAGTAAATGTTATGTTCAATCTGAAAAAGAAGTTGTAAATGTTTCATTAGGATCTAATAAAATATATAAATTAGATTTAACAAGTGGTTCTACAAACTATAAATATGAATACACTAAAAAACCAATAAAATCTAACAATGGTGTTTTATATGCAACAGCAGAAGCTGCAGAAAAGATTTTTAATATGAGTTTTGAATATGATCAAGAACGAAATAGAATAGGAATATATACAGTACCATATTTAACAGAATTTTATTCTAGTAAGGTGTTAGATTATGGATACACAGGAATAAGTACACAATTTGTTAATCAAAAAGCTATACTAAACAATATTTTAGTTGTTAGAAATGATAAAGGAAAAGTTGGAGTAATTGATGCAAGTGGAACTACTATTTTAGAAGCTAAATATGATGATATAACATATCTTCCAGATGCAGGAGATTTCTTAGTAAAATCAAATAATCAAGTAGGAATTTTAACTAAAAGTAAAACAACAAAAGTACAGATAATGTATGACAATATTGAATTAATGGATAGTGATACAGCATTATATGTTGTAAGAAAAGACAATAAATATGGAGTAATTGATTTTCAAGGTAATATAAAAGTATATATTGAATATGATGAAATAGGAATAGATATATCAAAATTCACACAAAATAATATTAAAAATAACTATTTATTAGCAGATAATTTAATTCCAGTAAAAAAAGATGGATATTGGGGATTTTTCAATAAAAATGGAACTCAAGCAGTTGAATTTAAATATGACAGTATAGGATATATTGCTTCTAATAACAGAAATGCACTAAATTTACTTATAATTCCTGATTATAATGTAATAGTTGCTTGTAAAGATAAAAAATATACTTTAGTTAATTCATCAGGACAAGAATTATTTGCAACAGTTGCAGATGATATTTATATGACAATTGAAGGCGGAGAAAAACATTATTATATTTCAGTTAATGATGAAAGAATGGATGCAATTGAATTTTTAAATAGAACTGGTGTTAATACAACACAAAATGCAAGAACAAATTCAGATAATTCTAATTCAACGAATGAACAAACTGATAATGATAATCAAAGTAGAAGTGAAAATATAACAGAAAACAATAATGTAGGAAATAATAGTAATAATAATACAGAAGATAATAGTTCAAACAGTACAGAGAATAATAGCTCAAATGATAATAATACAGAAAATAGAGAAGAAGATTCAGAACAAGATGAAGAAAACAATCAAAATGATAGTCAAGAATAATAAAAGCTACCTATTAACAAATGTTAGTAGGTATTTTTTATATTGTAGGAAAGTTCTATACAGCATACTTTATCTGTAATCGCTAAAGCTCAACAGCTAAAGAATCCTAGTAGGAGGATTTTCTGGACAAGATAATTATTGAGTTTATTAGAATTTCTAAGCAATTATCATTGCATAGAAATTCTTAAAGTTACAATTCACAGCTTATTTACATTTGCTAAAGAGTTATAATATATTATTTTTTATACATTCCCAACTGCTAACAGTTTGTAGATAAAATTCTGTGGTGCAGTTACTCCTCGAATTTTATTACAAACTGTAAATTGTTGGTCCCCACATTCATTCCTAAAAAATAATATATTATAACTCTTTAAAATTATTCTACTATGTTAATATAGCTGTGAATTGTAACTTCTTAAAACTCTTTTTTATAAAATTTCCTAAAAAACATTTACTTTTTTTTCAAAAATGTATACAATATAAAAAAAGGAAAAAAGTCGAAAAAAATATAACAAAAGAGAATAAAGAAGAAAGGGAGCTTATCAATGAAAATATTGATGTTGACATGGGAATACCCACCAAGAGTTGTAGGAGGAATTGCAAGAGTAGTATATGATTTATCGAGAACATTACTAAAAGATGGTCATGATGTAACAGTAGTTACTTATAAGGATGGAGATGCACCATATTTTGAAGAGGATAAAGGAGTAAAAGTATATAGAGTAGATAATTATATGATAAATCCTAACAACTTTATAGATTGGGTTATGCAAATGAATTTTAATATGGTAGCAAAAGCAAATGAAATAATACAAAAAGAGGGAAACTTTGATGTAATACATGCACATGATTGGTTAGTTGCATATGCTGCTAAAACATTAAAAAATTCATATAATACACCAATAGTATCTACAATACATGCAACAGAAGCGGGAAGAAATAGTGGCATACATGACGAAACACAAAGATATATAAATGACACAGAATGGATGTTGACATATGAATCAACAGAAGTAATAGTAAATAGTAATTATATGAAAGGTGAACTACAAAGATTATTCGGATTACCATATGAAAAAATTAATGTAGTACCAAATGGAGTAAATCTAAGTTTATTTAATGGAATAGAAAGAGATTATGACTTTAGAAGAAAATATGCAATGGACAATGAAAAAATAATTTTATTTATGGGAAGATTAGTTTACGAAAAAGGAATACAGCATTTAATTTCAGCCATGCCAAAAATATTAGGAGGATATAGAGACAGTAAACTTGTAATATGTGGAAAAGGCGGAATGTTAGATGAATTAAAACAACAAGTACGTGCTATGGGCATTGAAAATAAAGTGTATTTTGCAGGATATATGGAAGGGAAAGACGTGCAAAAAATGTATAAAGCAGCAGACATAGCAGTATTTCCAAGTACATATGAACCATTTGGAATTGTAGCATTAGAAGCAATGCTATCAGAAAGACCAGTAGTAGTATCAGACATTGGAGGTCTAAACGAGATTGTAGAACACAAATCAAACGGTATGAAAGCATATTGCGGAAATCCAAATTCACTTGCAGATTCAATACTAGAATTATTATATGATTATAAACTATGTGCAGACATAACCAAAAAAGCAAAAAATAAAGTGAGAAACGAGTATAATTGGAGTAAAATAGCACAAGACACACACTTTACTTATCAAAAAGCAATTTGTCAATCAGTTGCAGAAAAACAAAAAAGAGAGCTTGAACAAGAAAGAGCAAGGAAAACTAAAAAAGCTAAAAATACAGAAAATGAAATTACTAATCTACTTAGCTTTAAAAAACGCCATGCATATGCATAAAGATTTTGTATTGAATTTTAAGAAATTAAATTGAATTATATATTAAGATAAATGCCAAAGAGAAAATCTTTTTGGCAATTTTTTAAAATTCTACAAATTTAGCAAAAAAATAGTGTATAATAGTTATATATAAAGAAAAAATATTTGAAGAAGGAGAAAATATGGCAGAATTCAAATCAGGTTTTGTAACATTAATTGGAAGAACAAATGTAGGAAAATCAACATTATTAAATTTACTAGTAGGAGAAAAAGTAGCTGCAATCGCAAACAAAGTCCAAACAACAAGAACAGCAATAAGAGGAATTGTTAATAGAGAAAATTCACAAATTATATTCATAGACACACCAGGAATTCATAAACCAAAAACAAAATTAAATGAAACTATGATAGAGACTTCATTTACAAGTATTGCAGATACAGATATGATTTTATTTCTAATTGAAGCAACAAGTGACGAAATAGGAAGAGGAGATAGAATCATTTTAGAAAAAATAAAAGAATCAAAAAGGAAAGCAATATTATTAATAAACAAAATTGACTTAGTAAAAAGAGAAAAACTTTTAAAATTAATTGATATTTATAGTAAGGAATATAATTTTGAAGCTGTTATACCTATTTCAGCAACAAATGTAAAATATAAAGAGATAATTTTAGATGAAATAGAAAAGAACTTAAAACCAGGGCCAGCATATTATGATATAGAAGAATATACAGACCAAACTTTAAGACAATTAGCAGAGGAAACAATAAGAGAAAAAGCACTAAAATCATTACAAGACGAAGTTCCACACGGTATTTATGTAGAAGTTGAAAAAATGAAACAAAGGAAAAATAAAAATAATGAAGATATTTATGATATTGATGCAACTATTTATTGTTTAAGAAACTCACATAAAGGAATTATTATAGGAAAAAATGGTGAAATGCTAAAAAGAATAGGAAGAATGGCAAGAATTGATATGGAAGAAAATTTTGGACTTAAAGTAAATTTAAAAACATGGGTAAAAGTAAAAGAAGACTGGCAAGAAAGTGACAACATAGTAAAGAAATTTAAATTACAATAAATATTTTAATAAAATTGTATAAATTGTTTAAAATTGCAAAAGATAAAATTAAAGGTGAAACTTTAAAAAAGGAAGTGAGCTTATGATAAAAAAAATAGCATGGGATGCCTTTAAGAATACAGGTGATATAAATGCATTTTTAGAATTAAAACAAATAGAAAACATAGAAAATAACATAAAAGAAATACAAGAAATAACAAATTTAAACATAGAAAAACAACAAGGAATAAATAATCAAAAGGTGGATTAAAACGAAATGGCGAATGTAAAAATAAATGGAATTATATTGGCAGAAAATAATTTAGGTGATTTCGATAAAATGCTTACAATGTTAACACCAGGCATACGGAAAAATATCTTGTGTAGCTAAAGGAGCAAGAAGACCCAAAAGTGCTCTTTTAGCTGGAACACAGATATTTTGTTTTGGAGAATATTTAATGTATAAAGGCTCTAATACATATCATATAAATTCAGTAGAGCCAATTGAAGTATTTTATAATATAAGAACAGATTTAGACAAACTAAAATATGCAGTACATATAAATAAAATTATTCAAGATGTAACACACGAAAATCAAAATTGTTATCAAATATTACAACTATTGTTAAATACACTTTATACAATATCTGAAACAGATAAAAATTTAGATTTAGTATTAAGTGTTTTCAAAATGCGTCTTCTATGTATATTGGGATTTACACCCAAAATTAATGAGTGCATAAACTGCAAACAAAAAGAAAGTTTAAACTATTTTAGTTTACAAGATAACGGATTTAAATGCGAAGTATGTAGTAAGCAAGATACATCATGTATTAAAATGAGTGAAAGTACGCAGAATGCTGTGAAATATACAATAACAGCACCTGCAAAAAAGTTGTATTCGTTTAGTATTAAAGATGAGTCTTTAGAAGAATTTAAGTTAATAACTAAATTATATTTTAATGATAAACTAGAAAAAGAGTATAAATTGGAAGATTTATTTTAATGTGACAAGAGGGGCGTCCCTTTTTGTCACATAGTTATAATGTATAGTTACATCTTTATTAAAAATAAAATTTATTTAATTCTTCGGCTACACTGCATTATAAACAAATTCTAAAATTAACAAATAGGCCCCTCTCAAATACAAGTTTGAGATTCTCCCATTTGTTAATTTAAGAATTTGTATTATAATTCCATTTGCATTCATAATTAAATAAATTTTATTTTTAATGCAGAAACATATATTATTAAATGTGACAAAAAGGGACGCCCCTCTTGTCACAAAATTAAAAGCTTGCAAAAAAGTAAATAAACATATATAATAAAAATATATAATAAAAAATAACAAATAGAAGAAGGGAGCGATTTTTATGAAAATAAAAATAACAGGAAAGGAACTAAAGATAACGGAAGCTATTAATGATTATGTAGAAAAAAAATTAGATAGAATTGACAAATATTTTGAAGATGCAGAAGCTGAAGTTACTTTAAAAACAGAGAAGAATGAGCAAATTGCCGAAATTTATGTAACAGCTAATGGAGAAAGATATAGAGCAGTAACAGAAGATAAAGATATGTATGCTTCTATAGATAAAGATATTGATATATTAGAAGGTCAAATTAGAAAAGCTAAGACTAAGAAAGAAAAAATGATGAAAGATGCATCTTTAAAAACTATGGAGATTGAAAGAGATACAATATCAGAAATAAAAGATGAAATTGTTAAAACAGCTTATTATGATATTAAACCAATTACACCAGAAGATGCTGTTCTAAAATTACAAGAGAAACCAACACATAATTTCTTAGTATTTATCAATGTGGAAACAGGAAAAGTAAATGTTATACATAAATTAAAAGATGGTAATAATTATGGTTTAATAGAGCCAGAAGCTTAATTTTTATAAAAACCCATTGCACACAAATTTATTACATAAATTTGGCACACGAACAAATTCACGGAAAGCCAAAGAATAAAGTTAAAATTATGCTAATATTAAGGCTTTCCGATTTGTTCTTGTAGAAAATAAAAAGTATAGAAATTAATGATTTTCTATACTTTTATTATATGTGTAGGGAAGTTTTCCAAACTTCCCTATAAATTTTTGTGAATCTTCTAAGAAATTTTCTTTATTTTTTTTCATTTTTATCAGATTTTTTAGTTTCTGTCATTACTTCTTTTATAGCACCTAATGAACTTAAAGCACTTGTTGCTTCAAAAGGAATGAATATTTTATTTGCTTCACCTTTACAAGCTTCTTCAAGAGCTTCTAAAGATTTTAGTTGTACTAATTTTTCATTAGGATTTGCTTTTTTCATTGCATCATAAACCATTTTTATTTCTTTAGCTTTTGCTTCTGCAACTTCTTTTATAGCTTGAGCTTCACCGGCTGCTCTTCTAATTCTAGCTTCTTTATCAGCTTCTGCTTCTAATATAGCTGCTTGTTTGTTACCTTCTGCAATTGTAATAGCAGATTGTCTTTGTGCTTCAGATTCAAGAATTAAAGCTCTTTTATTTCTTTCTGCATTCATTTCTTTTTCCATTGCATCTCTAATATCAGCAGGTGGCGTAATATCTTTGATTTCTACTCTATCAATTTTACAACCCCATTTATCAGTTGCTTCATCTAATACGACTCTTAATTGATTGTTAATGCCATCTCTTGAGCTAAATGTTTCGTCTAAGTCCATTTTACCAATGATATCACGAATTGTTGTGATGGCTAAGTATTCAATACCTTTCTTTAAACTTTGAATTTCATAAACAGCTTTTGCTGGGTCAGTTATTTGATAGAAAACAACTGTATCTATTGTTATTGTAACATTATCTTTTGTAATAACTCCTTGAGGTGGTACATCCATTGTTTGTTGTTTTAAGCTTACAACACTTCTTACATGATCAAAAAATGGAACAATAATTGTAAGACCTGCATCAGCAACTTTAGAAAATTTACCTAATCTTTCAATTATATATACCTCAGATTGTCTAACGATTTTGATTGACATAAATGCTATTATTAAAATAATAACTAGTAAAATTAATAAAAATACCATATTTTTTTCCTCCTTTAAAAAATGTATTTTTTATTTTATAGGTGAAACTATAACTTTTACACCTTTTACTTCTAGTACTTCTACTTCAGAATCTTTTGGTATGATAGCATCAATTTTTGAATCAGCTGACCAAATTTCTCCAGATACTTTGACTTGCCCTTTTGAATGTACGGAATTGATTTCTTCTGTTACAATTCCTGTTTTACCAATAATAGAGTATATATTAGTTTTTACCGTATCTTCATTTTTAGAAAACCTTTTTACAAGTGGTTTTGTCGCAAAGATTAGAATTGTTGAAGATATTATAAATATAGTAGTTTGAATTATAATATTAGTAGTAAAGAAACTAACAATCATTGCTATTAGAGCACCTATTGCAAACCAAAATATTAAAAATCCAGCTGTGAAAATTTCAGCTACTAAACAAATTCCTGCTATAATTAACCAAATTTGCCACATATTTAAAAATCCTCCTTTTCATACCAACTAGTATTATTATAGCATAAAAAAAGAAAAAAAGGAAGAATTTAACATAAATTTATATATTTTTTTAACTTTATGTAACTTATTTTTTTGTTACAATTCACAGCTTATTTATATTAACCAAAGAGTTATAATATATTATTTTTTATGCATTCCCAACTGCTAACAGTTTGTAGATAAACTTCTGCGGTGCAGTTGCTCCTCGAATTTTATTTACAAACTATAACTTGTTGGTCCCCACATTCATTTCTAAAAAATAATATAGTATAACTCTTTAGTGATTCTACTATTTCAAATATCGCCGTGAATTGTAACCTTTTTTTATGAAAAATGTAAAAAAATGTTAAAATCTCTTGACTAAAAAATAAAAAAGTGTATAATATATTCATATTTTAATTCAAAGTGCAACTTAGAGTATCATACTATTATTTTTTATTCTTAATTAATCTAAAGTTTATAAATTATCGATAGTGTAAAGTAATCTATGAAAAAAAGAAATATGGGAATAATTTCCATAAACT
>CANPDB010000012.1 GCA_947572725.1 uncultured Clostridium sp.
TTATTACTCGCACCAACTACAAGCGAGAACATTTACTTTCTATATTTATTATACAATGTCTAAAAAGCAATTGTCAAGTCGTTTTGCACAATAAATATAGTATATTTTATGCAATTTTGAAAAAATTATTTAAAAACATCATTTAATTCTTATAGTATTTAGTTTATGTTGTAAAGATGGAGATTCTTAAAAATAAGAACCTCCATCTTTACAATATCATTATAGCTTTTAGTATACTTAACTAAAGCATTCTCCCTTATCCATTTTATCCTCTTAGCTCTGCACCAACTTCTTTTTTTAGTTCTGCAATAATATTTTCCATAGCAACATTAATTTCATCATCACTTAATGTTTTATTCTTGTCTCTAAAAATCAAACTATAAGCAACACTTTTCTTGTTTTCTCCTATTTTATCATCTCTATAAATGTCAAATAATTTAACACTTTCTAATTGCTTTTTGCCTTTTTTAGTTATGATTTTTTCTATTTTTCCAACTTCTACAGTTTCATCTACAATTACTGCTATGTCTCTTTCTACTGCTGGGAATTTTGGTACTTCAACATATTTTTTGTTTTCTCTTGCATATTTTACTAATTTTGTTACATTAACTTCTGCTAAATATGCTCTTTTTTCTATGTCGTAATTCATTAATACTTCTGGATGTACTTCTCCTATTGTTGCTATTGTGTCGATTCCTACTTTTAAGTTTGCGCATCTTCCTGGGTGATATGAATTGTTTTCTGCTTCTTTTTCTATGTCATATCTATTAACACTAATTGTTTCTAATACATTTTCTATTAATCCTTTTAATGTGTAAAAATCTACATCTTCGCCATACATTCCAATTGTTAAAATGTCTTCTTGTAATGGTACTTCTCCATTTTGTACTTCGTTATTAATGTTTTTATAATTTCTAGATATATCAAATAATTTTACATTTTGGTTTTTCTTATTAGCATTGTTTGCTAAGATTTGCATCATACTAGGTACTGTTGTTGGTCTCATTAATTTATAATCATCACTTAATGGATTTTGAATTGTTATTGCATATTTTTTTAATTCTTCTTGTATATTAGATTTTTCTAAATCTTTTTCACTTACAAATCCATATGTATAAATTTCTGATAACCCACTGTTTACTAATACTTCTCTTATTTTCTTTTGGATTTTCTGTTCTTTGTTTCTAATTCCTATTGTTGTGTCTGCATTTACTAATGTAGTTTCTAGGTTATCATATCCATAAAATCTAAGTATTTCTTCTGCTATATCTGATACAAATTCTAAATCCATTCTGAAGTATGGTGCTATTGCCATATCATTTTCTACTTTAATTTCTAATTTTTCTAAAGTATCAATCATTTCTTGTTTAGATAATTTAATTCCTAACAAATTATTAATTCTTTCAACTTCTAATGGTATTTTATTTATTTTTTGTTTTGTTGGATATACATCTATTTTTCCATCTACTACTTCTCCTGCTCCTATTAATTCTACTAGCTCTACTGCTCTGTTTATTGCTCTTAATGCATTTTCTGCTGATAATCCTTTTTCAAATCTTGATGAACTTTCTGTTCTTAGTCCTACCTTTTTTGCTGTTTTTCTTACACTTCCACCATTAAATACCGCTGATTCAAATACTACTGTTTTTGTGTCTTGCTCTATTTCAGAATTAAGTCCACCCATTACACCTGCAATTGCTACTGCTTTCTTTTCATCTGATATTACTAAATCATTTTCATCTAATTTTCTTTCTTGTTCATCAAGTGTAGTAATTATTTCTCCATTTTTTGCTCGTCTTACTGTAATATGTTTTCCTTCTATTGAGTTTATATCAAATGCATGCATTGGTTGACCCATTTCTAACATTACATAGTTTGTTATATCTACAATGTTATTTATGCTTCTTACTCCACAAGCTTTTAACCTTCTTTTCATCCATTCTGGTGAAGATCCTATTTTTACATTTTTAACAATTCTTGCAATATAACGATAACATAAGTCTGGTGCTGTTATATCTACTGTCAATCCTTCTAAATCTTTTTTATCTTCTATTTTTAGTTCATCTATATTTTTTCTAGGATTTTTAAATTCTTTATTTAGAGTTACTGCTGTCTCTCTTCCTAAGCCTTCAATTGATAAACAATCTGGTCTATTTGGTGTTATTTCAAAATCAATAATATCTTCTTTCAAATTTAATATTTCTACAATGTCTTTTCCTAATTCTTTTTCTAAACTTTTATCTAATATCATTATTCCGTGTTCTATTTGTCCTGGATAGTCTGACAATTCTAATCCTAATTCTCCTACTGAACACATCATTCCACAAGAATCAATTCCTCTTAATTGACCCTTTTTTATTTTTACTCCACCTGGTAATTCTGAACCATCTTTTGCAATTGGAACAATATCATTTTCTTTAATATTATCTGCTCCTGTAACAATTTGTATTGTTTCATTACCAATATCAACTTTTGTTACTACCAATTTATCTGCATCTGGATGTTTTTTAATTTCTAAAATTTTTCCTACAACAACATTTTTAATATCATTTCCTTTTTGTTCTATTGTCTCTACTTTAGAACCTGTCATTGTTAAAACATCACCTAATTCTATTGCATTTACATCAATATCACTATATTCTTTTAACCATTCAACACTTGCTTTCATTTCTATCTTCCTTTCAATTTTTATTAGAATTGTTTTAAAAATCTTACATCATTTTCAAACAATAACCTCATATCCTCAATTCCAAATTTAGCCATTGCAATCCTTTCAACTCCAAATCCAAAAGCAAAACCTGAACATTCTTCTGGGTCTATTCCACAGTTTGTCAACACATTTGGATGAACCATTCCACAACCTAAAAGTTCTATCCAGCCCTCTCCTTTACATACTCTACAACCTTTTCCGCCACATACAAAGCATGACACATCTGCTTCCGCACTTGGTTCTGTAAATGGAAAATGGTGTGGCCTAAATCTTATTTTTGTATTTTCTCCCAAACATTTTTTAGCAAACATTTCTAATGTTCCTTTTAAATCTGCCATTGAAATGTTTTTATCAACAACTAATCCTTCTATTTGATGAAATACTGGTGAATGTGTAGCATCTACACTATCTGAACGATATACTGCTCCTGGACATATTATTTTAATTGGTGGTTTTTGCTGTTCCATTACTCTTGCTTGTACTGGTGATGTTTGACTTCTTAACACAATCTCATCACTTATGTAAAAAGTGTCTTGTAAGTCTCTTGCTGGGTGATCTGGTGGTGTGTTTAATTTGTCAAAATTGTAGATTGCCTTTTCAACTTCTGGCCCATCTGCTATTTGGTATCCCATTCCTAAAAAGATTTCTTCTACTTCATTAATTATTTGTGTTATAGGATGTAATGAACCTAAATTAATTTTTTTACTTGGTTCTGTAACATCAATATTTTCTGTCTCTAATCTTTTTAATAATTCTTGTCTTTTTAATTCCTTTTCTTTTTCTTCTATTAAATTATTTAACTCGTCTCTTACTTTATTTACTAGCTCACCCATTACTGGTCTTTCTTCTGGTGATAATGTTCCCATTTGTCTTAAGACTAAAGTTAGCTCTCCTTTTTTTCCTAAGTATTTGACTTTTAAATCACTTAATTGTTTTAAGTCATTTGTTTCTTTGATTTCGTTGATTGAATTTTCTTTAATTTTTGAAATTTCCTCTTTCATTTTTGTAAACTCCTTTCTTTTTTACTGTTACATTTTACAGATATTAATTCTATAAGCAAAATTTATTATATTTTTTATAAAGTGGCAATTCGGGGGGACCAACAAGATTACAAACTGTTACTTTAGTTACAGTTTGTTCGCAGCCAAAGAGCCACTTTAGAAAAAATACTAATAAATTTTCTTAATACTTATTTTAAATGTAAATTGTAACTATTTTCCTAGAATATCAAAAAAGCCATTTCATCCTATATTTAATAGGACGAAATGACTATCATTCGTGGTACCACCTAATTTTATTAGTTTTTATTAACTAACCTCATTTTGCTTTAACGTTGCAACCGCCTTTTCCTACTTTACTTATGTTTTCAAAAAAGGTCCTAAAAAGTGAAATTTCTATATATTTTATATTAATGGTTTCCAGCCTTAGACCATTTTCTCTGTTAATATTGTTCAATATATATACTTTGCTTTTTAATCGGATTTTGTTATTCTCTTTTCATATTTTAACATATGTTTTTACTTGAATCAAGAGTTTTTTATTTTTTTAGTACAATTGATGGTATATCCATAGAAATTGAACCACATGCTTTGCTTTCACTACCTGCTCCTGATGGATTGAAATTAAGTATACTTATATATTTTTCTCCACTTATATCTGAAATATTTAAATTCTTAGGTTCATTGGAAATTATAGTTCCACTATCACCCACTATATCCTCCATAATTCCAACATCTATATTACTATAATCATTTCCTGTATTCCCTACAATATAATAAGTTATTCCAAAACCTGTATATATTAAGTTTTCTACTTTTATCTGAATATTATTATAATTAGTCAAGTTCTGTTTACAATTAATTCCTATTCCATAGGCTTCTGAATTTGAAGTATCATTAAATTGTAAATTTAAATTGTTTTCTTTCTTTTGGTAATTTCCTAAATTTTTCATAACAATAGTTCCATATGTTACTTTTCCACTTTGAAAATCAGCAAATTCCATTCCATACCAGTACAGAGCTTTACCATCTCCATTTTCTTCACATGGATACATATTTATATTATTGTTTTGTTGTAAACCAAAGTTTTTTTCATAAATAACTTCATTATTTAATTTACATATTGCTGTTACTTGTTCTCCTAATTTTCTATAAATATCTATACTGCCTGTAGTCTGATTTTCTGAGTTCATTTCTATGTTTCCTACTTCTTTTCCAACTAATTTTAATGTTGTTATTGAATTTTTAGGAGCATTAATAATAATTCTTTGTGCTACATCTCTTTCTATATAATCAGAAATCTTAATTTTTTCTTTTCCATATATTACTGTATCATTATCTGCTTCTATAATATATCCTTCATCTTTTAATTTGTTTACTATTTTTTCTATTAACTGATTATTTTCTGAATATTCGTTTTGATTTTCCGCTATTCTATTTTCGTATATTATTAATTTTATTATTTCTTCTGCTTCTTTAATCTTTGTCTCTTCTATTGCTTTATTTGCTCTTTCCAACAAACTGTTTTCTCCCGTTAGTGTTACTATTGCTACTCCTGCTAAAATTAATAATACTATAACTGTAATAATTAATGCTATTAAAGTTATTCCTGCATTTTTCTTCATTTGTTTTTCTCCTATTTTTAATTTATTATATCTTTGAAATTTTTTGTTGGCAATAGAATACAGTTTTTTAGTATTAAATTTTTTACATAATTCTTAATTGTTTTCATATTAAAAAAGCTAAAAAGTTATATTATACAATATTACATTTTTAGCTTCTAATATTTTTAATCATTACTAATACTATCTTCTATTTTTAATAATCTATTATATTTAGCAACTCTATCAGTTCTACAAGGTGCACCTGTTTTTATCTGTCCGCCATTTACAGCAACTGCAATGTCAGCTATTGTAGTATCTTCTGTTTCTCCTGATCTGTGTGAAATAACAGTTCTATAACCACTTTGTTTTGCCATTTTTATAGTATCTAATGTTTCTGTTAAACTTCCTATCTGGTTTGGTTTTATTAAAATTGCATTTGCAACTTCTTTTTCAATACCTCTTCTTAATCTTGATTTATTTGTAACAAATAGGTCATCTCCTACTAATTGAACATTATCCCCTATTGCTTTTGTTAATGTCTCCCAACTTTCCCAATCTTCTTCTGCTAAACCGTCTTCAACTGATAATATTGGATATTTTTCGCATAAATCTATAATATATTGTACCATTTCGTCTTTTGTTTTAAATTGTTCTGTTTTCCAAAAATAATATCCATCTTTTCCTATTTTTTTAGCTTCCTCATACATTTCTGTACTTGCAATATCTAAGGCTAGCATTACATCTTTCTCTGGTTGATATCCTGCTTTTTTAATTGCTTCTATAATAACATCTAAAGCTTCTTCTTCATTCTTTAAATTTGGTGCAAATCCACCTTCATCTCCTACTCCTACTGAATATCCTTTTTCTTTTAATACTTTTTTCAAAGTATGATAAATTTCTGCTCCTCTACGCAATCTTTCTGCAAAAGTAATTTCTCCAACTGGCATAATCATAAATTCCTGTATGCTTATATTGTTATCTGAATGTTTTCCACCATTTAAAATATTCATCATTGGTATTGGTAATTCAGTGGCATTTATTCCACCTAAGTATTGGTATAATTCTAATCCAAGTGCATTAGATGCAGCTTTTGCTACCGCTAATGATACTCCTAATATTGCATTCGCTCCTAAATTAGATTTGTTTGGTGTATCATCTAATGCAAGCATTGCTTCATCAATTTTTCTTTGTTCAAATACATTCATTCCAACTACTTCTTTTGCGATTTTTTTGTTCACATTTTCAACTGCTTTTTTTGTTCCTTTTCCAAGATATCTTGACTTTTCTCCGTCTCTTAATTCTACTGCTTCAAAGCTTCCTGTAGATGCTCCAGAAGGCACTGATGCAATTCCTGTATTTCCATCTTCAAGTGTAACTTCTACTTGCACAGTTGGATTTCCTCTTGAATCTAATATCTCTATTGCTTTTATGCTTTCAATTTCTAAAAAATTTCTCATAATTTTCCTCCTTCTATTTAGGAATTTTTTTCCTTCTAATGTAGTTTAGACATATTTTTTACCTTTTATACTTAATTTGTTGTTATAATTCATAACTATAAATTCTCCCCTAATTATATTATTAAAAAATTAATTTGTTTTTTATTACAGAAATATTACATTTATTAAATTGTTATGAACTTTTTTATTTTTTATTGAAAATCTTTATAATTGTGATAAACTATATACATATAATTAAAAATAATTTTAAGAGATTTTAGTATAAAGAAATTTTAAATTCTTTTATAACTATTTGCTCTCTTTAGTCAGAAAGGATTTGATTTTATTATGAAAAAGAAAATATTCTTAAGTATATTTTTTATGCTAATTTTATTAACTAATGTTTCACTTGCTTCTTATAGTACTGTTACTATGAGCATTGTAGAAGAGCCTGTTTGTACAATTAGCTTAGGAAGTAATTCAAAGTTTGAAAAGAAATTAATATCAAAAGATTTGAAAAACAAAGAAGTTACTTTACAATTACAAGTAACAAATAACGAAAGTGTTATAAAACCAACAGGAGAATTAATGTTAGTACTTGATAATTCTAATAGTATGACAGAAGAAGTTTCAAACGGAAAAACTAGAAAAAATCTTATTTTTGAATCAGCTAACTCTTTAATTAATAATCTTTTAAAAGATAACGAACAATTAAAAATAGGAATTGTTAGTTTTTCTACAAATACAGATATTTCAAAAGAAGGAACAATAGATGACGCTTCTATTATATCTAGTTTAAGTAATAAACCTGAACTTCTTCAAAAAGCCATCTCAAATATTAAAACTGATGGTCCTAGAACAAACCTTCAATCTGGTTTACGTTTGGCATCACAGCAATTTACAAAAGAATCAACTAATAAATATATTATTGTTCTAACAGATGGTGTACCAAATGTTGCAATTGATTATGATAAACATTATTATTCAGATGATGTAATTTCAAAAACAAAAAAAGAATTACAATCACTTGGAGATAAAAATATTAGTGTCATTACTATGCTAACTGGAATTAGTGATGAAAGTTATGTTCCTGTAGGTGTTACAAAAACTTTCAAGCAAATTATATCAGAAGTATTTGGAACTGCTACCTCTCCAACTGTTGGAAAATTCTATTATGTTACAGATGACAAAATTGAACAAACTATTACTACTGATATATATAATTCTTTAGTACCTATAAAAAATGCTTATAAAGATATTACAATAGTTGATTACTTCCCTGACGAAATTATTAAAAACTTTGACTTTGCATATGTATCAAAAGCAACTAAAGGCAATATCTCTGCAAAAGTTGATGAAAAAAATAATTCTATTACTTGGACAATTCCAGAATTATCAAATGGAGAAACAGCAACTGTTCAATATAAATTGAAGTTAAAAGAAAATTTTGATAGTAAAATAGTTGATAAAGTATTAAATACAAATAAGAAAGTTGATATAACTTATAAAGATTTTGATGAAAAGGAACAAAAGAAAACTTCTGATATTTCTCCTAAAATAAAACTTACTGAACCACCTGTTACACCTAAACAAGATCCTACAGAAGCACCTAAAGAAATGCCTAAAGCTGGTAAAATAACAACATTTAGTGCTTGTGTTATTATACTTGGAGTTGCTACATTTTCTTTTGTAAAATATACAGATCTTAAAAATAAAACAAAATATTAAAATGTAAAGTATGCTATATAAAAAAAGAGTTTTAAGAATTTCTATGCAATAGTAATTGCTTAGAAATTCTAACAAACTCAATAACTAATTTGAATCGTAACTTTATGATGCTTTTTTATTTCTTAGTTCTGTTGCATATTTTATAGTAATTTCATTTATTTCCCCTGACGAAATTCTTGCTATTTCTTCTATTACTTCATTTTCTTTTAATAGCTTAACTTGTGTTTTTGTTCTTTCTTTTTGAACATCTTTACTAATAAAATAATTATAATCTGCAATTGCTGCTATATTAGGTAAATGTGAAATACATAGGACTTGATGTTTTTCTGAAATTGCTTTTAGTTTCTTAGCAACTGAACTTGCTGCTTTTCCACTTATCCCTGTATCAATTTCATCAAATATTAGAACTGGCATTTTATCTGAATCTGCTAATACTTTTTTTATAGCAAGCATTGTTCTAGACATTTCTCCTCCTGATGCTATTTTAGATAATTCTTTTTCGTCTTCTCCTATATTTGTTGTAATATAAAAAGCAACTATGTCTTTTCCTGTTTTAAAGTATTCTGTTTCTGTATAATCTATATGAATATTAATTTTAGCATTTTGCATTTCCAAGTCTTCTAATTCTTTATTTATCTCTTGACTTAGTTTTATAGAATGTTCTTTTCTTACTTTATGAATTTTTGTTGCTAATATATTCATTTGCTCTTGTACTTCTTTTTGTTCTTGTTTTAGTTTTGTATTGTATTCTTCTAAGTTTTCTATTCTTTCAGTTTCACTTTTTATTTCTTCTACATATTTCAATATTTCTTCAATTGTATTTCCATATTTTCGTTTTAAACCATATATTAAATCTAATCTTTCTTCTATATAATTATTCTCTTCTTCATCAAAGTATATCTCTTCTTTATAACTAGTTATATCTCTTGATAATTCTTGAATTTCGTAGTATATATTTTTTAAGTTTGTTGATGTTTGTTCATATTTCTTGTCTATATTTTCTATTTTTTCTAATGCTCTAATTGCTATGCTTATACTGTCTATACTATTTTCTCTAATTAAATCATCTGCTTGTTTTAGATTTTCTACTATTTTTTCAGAATTCATTATTATTTTTCTTTTTTCTTCTAGTTCTTTTTCCTCTTCTAGTTTTAAGTTTGCTTCTTCTATTTCTTTTATTTGGTATTTTAATAAGTCTAATTTTCTCTGTCTTTCTTTGTCATCTCCAAAGTTCTCTTTTAGCTGTTGTTCTATTTCTTTGTATCTGTTATATAGTTTTTCATATTCATTCTTTGATTCTAATATTTTATCTCCAATATAGCCATCTAAGTATTGAAGATGTACTTTATTATCTAATAGATTTTGATTGTCATTTTGTCCATGTATTTCTATAAATTTTGACATAAATTCTTTTAATTCATTTACTGTTGTCATTCTTCCATTTATTTTACACATATTTTTTCCATTGTTTTGAATTTCTCTTGATATTATTATGTTTCCATCAACTGCGTTTTCGTTTTCTGGCTCGTATATACATAGTTCAACAAATGAGTTTGTTTCTCCTTTTCGTATCATTTCTTTTGAAAATCTTCCTCCTGATATTATTTGTAATGAGTCTATTATTAGTGTTTTTCCTGCTCCTGTTTCTCCTGTTAATACATTTAGTCCCTTATTTAAGTCTATACTTAGGTCTTCTATTATTCCTATGTTTTTTATATGTAATGTTCCTATCATTTTTTACCTCCTCTTATATGTTATATTTTACCATATAGTTATTGTATCTTCAATATTTATTTATCTAAAAAAATGTTCGCTTTTATTGTATCGACTTTTTTTATTTTTGTCAATACTTTTGCGAACATTTTTTCTTTTTTTTTCCATGTTACTATTTAGACTAAATAATTTAAAATAGCGCGAAGAAGTTTATATATTCAATTTTTTAGGAGGATACGAGTAGGAATTACTTGGGGGAGCCTAAAAAAATTAATATATAAACTTCTGGGAGCGAGTACGTAATATTAAATCTAAACAGTAACGTTTTCCCAAATCAATATTGGATATCCATTATTTTTTCCTGCTACTATCACATAATTATGCCAATCTAATGCCTTTATTTCTGCTTCTGTTTTGTCTTCTACATTTCCTTGATCTGTATCTGCCCCTTCTTTTATACAATCTTTTAATTGCCAGCAATTTGTTACTTCATTTATAGATGTTTTTAAATATCCCCAAATTCCGCCTGTTCTGCCTGTGTATCCTTGTGAATTATTATTCCTAATCTCCCCTATATTGTAACAATTATTTATAGAAATATTGGCACCATCGTATGTTCCAGCTATTCCTGCCACTCCTCTACTTGGTGCTTCTATATTTCCAGTATTATAGCAATATGATATTGGAGATTTTCCGCTATTAGTAAGAATACTATTTACTATAATGTAGCCTACAATTCCTCCTGTATTTGAAAAATTATTAGAATTCACTACATTTGAATGAACATAACCATTGTTAGAAGCTTGTTCAATAGAACTATTTACCATAGTTCCTACTATACCTCCAACAGTTACTCCTCCTTTCACTTCACCTATATTGTTTACTTTTGATATACTAACTGTTTTATTGGTTCCGTTATAACTATATCCTGTACATCCGCATATTCCTCCTATTTCGTTTTTACCTTCTATTTTTTTAGTATTATAACATCTTTCTATATTTCCTTCTTCCATCCAACCTACTATTCCGCCTATATCTGATACTGAGGAGTTTATTATTTCAGAATGATTTTCACAACCAGTTATATTTCCTTTTCTATTCCATCCAACTATTCCTCCTATTGCTCCATAATTTCCTGTAATTGTTCCATAATTTTTGCAGTTTATAATATCTCCACCTGATAATGCTATTCTTCCTACAATTCCTCCTACACTACTTAAATTTCCTGTATAACTTTCAGTACCATGCCTACCTGTCGAAGTCACATTTACTTTATTAATACAATTTCTAACTGTTGTATAAGCTATTCTTCCAGCAATACCTGCAACATTATATGAACCTGTTACATTTCCTTCTACTGTTAAATTTTCAATCATTGCATATTGTTGCTCTGTATAACCACAAACTTCTCCAAATAATCCTTGTGCAACATTTGAAGTATTAATATTTAATTCTTTTATAATATGATTTTCTCCATTATATCTTCCACTAAACATTGTTGATTCAGATTTTCCTATAGGCACCCAATCTGTTGAATTAAGGTTTATATCTACTTTTTGCCAGAATATACAATTAACAAAATCTTCTCCGTTATTTACCCTATCTCTTAAGTTTTCTAGTTGCTTTTTATTCCATATTTCATAGCTTTCATTATATGTTGTTCCATCTATAGTTACTTCTCCTAATGGTGTTAATTCACTAGATGTTTGATTTGGTCTTGGTTGTCCTCCAATATGTGTAACTACTTGGTTGTCTACTAAAAAATTATATTCTTTATATACTACTGTGTAATTGTTTTCTGTTGCATTTGGAGTTACTGTCATATTATTATCTTTTTTTCTTAATTCATTCCATACATTATCATAATTAAATTCGTTATTTTCTGTATTTGCTCTTAATATCTCATTTAATATTTCTAATTCTATTTCTTCTTTGGCACTTGCTATATTTGTTGCTTCTGTTGCTGTTTTTGCTCGTCCGAAGTATTCCATTTTCTCCTGTTAATGTTATTATTGACACTCCTGCTAAGATTAATAATATTATTATTGTTATGACTAATGCTATTAGCGTTATACCTTTTTCTTTATCTCCTCGCATCTTCTTTTTCTCCTTTGCTTTGGTTCTTTTTATTATTTCTTATTTTTATTCGTAGTATTCATTTTATTGTATATAACACTTTTATTTTTGTACACCAACTTTTTGTTAGACTTTTTAATGAAAATAATAGAAGATAAAGATGTCATACTTTTTAGTATTCCACCCTTATCTTCTACTTTAATAAAGCATATTTTTTAATGCTTGTATATTTATTTTTATTAGATTGCTTGTGTGTGTGTGTGTGTGTGTGTGTGTGTGTGTGTGTGTGTACAGCCTCAAGGCTTACAAGTTTTATATTATTCATATTTTTTCCTTCTTTTTCTTTTGCTATTATAATTTTATTATATACCTTCAATCTTTGTCAATACCTTTAGACAATTGATTTTAAAATTAGTTATGTTTCAATTACAGTTCACAGCTTATTTATATTTGCTAAAGAGTTATAATATATTATTTTTTATCCATTCCCAACTGCTAACAGAATGTGCAGTAAACACACTAACACTTTTTTAACGCTATCGCTAAAAAGTGTTAGTGTGGCAGGGAAAAATAATTTTTCCCCACACCCCTTTACCTAAAAATATCTACATATTTTTAGGTTTTAGTTAAAATTGCTATTCGCAACTTTAACTAAAAAATCAGCTATCAAAGTAGTTTATCTACTCTAATAGCTGATTTTCTATATGCAAATGCTATAGCTTATACTAGCATATCTGCATTTGCATATAATTTAGTAAAGTCATAATTTGTATAATCTCTTTGTTCAAGATTGGCTCTTGACTTTCTAAAATTTTGTTTTGCATTATTATATTTACTTATATTTTTATTATTATATTTATTATCCTTAAACTTTTCTTCAATAGGGGGATTGAAGTTTTGCCCAAGAGGGTATTTAACTTTTGTTAAAATTGAATATATGATTTTTTCCTTATCACTTAACTTTTCATCTGCTAATATCTCTATTGGTATCCATATACCTTTTAAATTTAAGTTGGACATTCCCTCTCCTTCTTTCGTTTATTCGCTTTATTTTTAACTTTTAGCCATTTTAAATTGCTTTTAGTATAATTTTATATTTTTTAAATGTAGACAAAAAATTCCCATAAAAATAAGACTTAGACCTATTTCTAAATCTAAAGCTTTTTTCTTTTTAAATTTTTGCGACACTGTCGCAAAAATTTAATCTATTCATTTTCTTCATTTTTACTTCTTTGTTCTAATTGTATTTTCGCGTTTTTTATACTAGATAAAAATTTCTCTTCTAATAATGCCTTAGGAACATAATTTGTAAGATATTGTGCAACATGTATCCCACTATTACCTAATTCAAGTAGTTCTGTCATCATATCACTTTTAGTAGCACATAATATAATCGCTACTGGTGGTTCTTCCCCTTCTGCTCTTTCATACTTATCAAGCCATTTTAAATATAATTCTACTTGTCCTTTATGTTCTGGTTTAAATTCATCCAGTTTTAACTCTATAACAACTAATCTTTTTAACTTTCTATGATAAAATAACAAATCCATATAGTAATCTCTGCCATCTATTGTTATTCTTTTTTGTCTGGCTAAAAAAGCAAAATCATTACCCATTTCCAAAATAAATCTTTCCAATTCATTTATTATTGCATTTTCTAAATCCTTTTCACTATAAGTGTCTTTTAGCTCCAAAAAATCTAAAATATATGGATCTCTGAAAAATAAATCTGTTGTCATTTTATTTTCGTCTGTTAATAACTGTAAATCATTTATTATAGTTTGTTCTGGCTTTTTAGATATTGCTGTCCTTTCAAATAATGCAGAGTCTACTCTTTCTTTTAATGTCCTTACTGACCAATTTTCATTCATACACATTGTTGTATAAAACTTTCTTTTTACATCAGTGTCCATTTTTACAATTTCTACAAAATGAGACCAACTTAATTTTTGCGACAATGTCGCAAATTTTTGAAAATCCTCAAAATCTTCATTTATTTGTAACATTCTATATAAGTTTGAATAACTATAACCTCTACCATATTTCTCAATTAATCTCTTACTTAAATTCTTTATAACTTTTTTACCATACTCTGGTTTCTTATTATTTAATAACTCATTTTTTATTCTATTTCCAATATTCCAGTTTAATATAACAAATTCTGTATTAATATGTGAAACTACTTGAATTTTTGCTTTTTCAATTAAATCTGCTACATCATTATATAATTTATCTACATTTATATTTTCTAATTCGTTCATTATTACCTTCTTTCTAGTTTTGCAGACACTGTCTGCAAAATTTAATTATCCTTTATTAATTGGCATTATATCATTTATTTTCAATTTTTTCATTATAAATTCAAAAAAAGATGAAATTGTATATTTATTTTTTACAATTCATCTTTTAAATATGTGAAAATTTATAAATTACTAAATTGTTTGTAGGAGGAAACCTTTGCTTTAGTTCTTTTTATTATTTCTTATTTTTATTAGTAGTATTCATTTTATTGTATATAATACTTCTATTTTAGTAGGATACAAGTAAGAATTACTGTGGTAAATTTTCCTTTAAATATGGATCACCATCATTTATATTGCTATCTCTTAACCATACAGTTGTATCATCAAATGTTTTTAAATGTGGATATCCATTATTTATATTTGAATCTGTTGCCCAATCTGTTGATGGTAACTCTCCATTTGTAATAAGATTTTTTATTTGTTCGCTTGTGTATTTATTATGGTCTTCACCTGTAGCTGTACCTAATGAATGTATAGCTCCTGTACCTTCAAGCCAGAAGAAATTTGACCATAGAGCCTTACTAGAACTAGATATTCCAAGAACGCCTCCTCTAACAACAGAATTTTCATTTTGACTTTGTTGTTCATTTAATTTTCCTATATTATATACATAATTTATATATCTATTAGCAGTATGTGAATACTCCCAAGCAACTATCCCGCCTATAGTTACATATGAGTTTCCATTTGTTATTATACTTCCTTCATTATAAACATTACTAACATTTCCATAATTTAATGCAACTATTCCTCCTGCTACACTTCCTCTTTGTTCTTCAACATTTGGCAACGATTTTATTGTTCCTTTATTATAACAATTCAAAACATTTCCTAGTTGATTTGCTCCTACTATTCCAGCTGTAGTTCCAATGTTTATATCTGATGCAGTATATCCACAGCCATTATTTTCAACCTCTCCTTTATTATAACAATTTGATGTCACTCCAGCATTAGCACCACAAATTCCTCCTCCACAAGGAGAATAACTATTACTTGTACCACATTTATAATTACTTTTTACTTTTCCAGCATTATAGCAATTATCTATTATATAATAACCATTTACTCCTACTATACCTCCTACTGTTGTATTTTCTATTTCCGCTTTATTCCAACATTTTTCTATTTTATTTTCTGTACTTTTTCTCAAATTCATACATGTTCCAACTATTCCCCCAGATACGTTATGTGTTGTTATATCATTTGTTTCAATACTATATATTTTCCCAGTATTATCGCATTTAGATATTTTTCCTTCATATATAATTCCTATTATGCCTCCTAAGATAGGTGATGCTGCTGTATTTGGTATTGTTGATGCAATTTTTATTTCTGCTGAATTAGAACAGTTCTCTATATTACTATTAATTCCAGTTTCATTTATAACTCCTGCAATACCACCTGCGGTTATAGTGTCGCAATTTACTACATTACATTCTATCATTCCATTATTAGAACAATTTATCATTTCAGTTGTACCACCTATTATTCCGGATACTCCTCCTACAATAATAGTGTTTTTGTACATAGTATTCCAACTAACAGCTCCATCATTATTTGATATGATTGCTTTATTAATACATCCTTCTACTTTTCCACCAATTATTGACCCAATTATACCAGCACTTCCTGAACCTCCTATAACTTTTCCTTCTACTGTTAAATTCTTTACTGTACCATTTTTAACATATCCAAATAATGCTTGATTATATTTTTGTCTGTTTATATTTATTCCTCTTGTTGTTTTACCCTCAGCATCAAATGTCCCACTGAAGGCTTTTGCAGTTGTCAAATCTCCTATTGGTTCCCAATTTTCATTATTCAAATTTATATTTGCTTTTTGTCTAAGTATACAGTTTTCAAATGTTTCTCCGCCATTTACCATATTCCTAAAAGTTTCTAATTGTCCTTTATTCCATATATCATAACTTTGTGTATATGTTACTCCATCTATAGTTACTTCTCCTAACGGTATTAGTTCATTAGTTGTTTGACTAGGATTAACTGGTCCTTCAATATGTGTAACTATTAGGTTATCTACTAAAAAGTTATATCCTTTATATACTACAGTATAATTATTTTCTGCTTCATTTTTTGTTGCTGACATATCTTTATCTTTTTTCTTTAACTTTACCCATACATTATCATAATTAAATTCACTGTTTTCAGAATTTGCTCTTAACATCTCATCTAGTATTTCTAGTTCTATTTCTTCTCTCGCACTTGCTATCTTTGTTGCCTCTGTTGCAGTTTTTGCTCTTCCGAAGTATTCCATTTTCTCCTGTTAATGTTATTATTGATACTCCCGCTAAAATTAATAATATTATTATTGTTATTACTAATGCTATTAATGTTATACCTCTTTCATTTTTTCTTTGCATCTTCTTTTTCTCCTTTGCTTTGGTTCTTTTTATTATTTCTTATTTTTATTCGTAGTATTCATTTTATTGTATATAACACTTTTATTTTTGTACACCAACTTTTTGTTAGACTTTTATCACTAAAAAATATTTACTATTTTTCTGTATTAAGTGTTTTTTACACAAAAATGAAGATAAAGATGTATTACTATTTTAGTATACGTCTTTATCTTCTACACTAATAAAGCATATTTTTTAATGCTTGTATATTTACTTTTATTAAATTACTTGTGTGTGTGTGTGTGTGTGTGTGTGTGTGTACAGCCTCAAGGCTTGCAAGTTTTATATTATTCATATTTTTTCCTTCTTTTTCTTTTGTTATTATAATTTTATTATATACCTTCAATCTTTGTCAATACCTTTAGACAATATTATACAAACTCCTCAAATACCAAATTAGCCAAATCTAACCCCTTATTTGTAAGTCTTATAAAATCCGAATCAATTTCTAATAAGTCTTCATTTACAAGTTCATTTAGTTCTTCTCTAAATAAATAAATTGGATTTTCTCCATATTCTTCTTTAAATTCTTGTATGCTCACACCTTTTATTGTTCTAAGACCCAAAATCATATATTCTTTTTGAGCTTCATCTATTGTTTGTATTTCGTGAGTTCTCCTATTTTTCTCAATTTCATTCGCCTTGATATTTTCTATATATTTATCTAAATCTTCTATATTTGAATATCTTTTTCGATTAATATACGAATGTGCAGCTATACCTAATCCTATGTATTCCTTTTGTTTCCAGCAATTTGTGTTATGTTTTGATTCTCTTCCTTTTTTAGAAAAATTAGATATTTCATATTGTTCATATCCATTTAATTCTAATTTATTTTTAACATACCAATACATTTGTCTTTCTACTTCTTCATCTGGAAGTTCTAACTTTCCGCTTTTAATACATTGTTCCATTTTTGTATTTTCTTCTAAAATCAACGAATATACACTAATATGTTCTGGTGTTAATTTTACGACATTTTCTATAGTTTCCCTTAAATCTTGAATGCTTTGATTTGGTAAGCCTAACATTAAATCTACATTTATATTTTCAAAACCCACTTGTCTTGCTGTTTGATATGTATTTAAGAATTCTTGATAATTGTGAATCCTTCCTAGTTGCTTTAATAATTTATCATTTGAACTTTGCAAACCTATGCTAACTCTATTTGCTCCCGCTTCTTTATATTGTTTTAATTTTTCTAAATTAACTGTACCTGGGTTAACCTCTATTGTAATTTCTATATTACTCCATTTAGTGTCATTATTTTTCAATTTATCTCTTAGCTTATTTAAAAGATTTACGATATAGATACTATCAATAAAAGATGGAGTACCTCCCCCTATATAAATTGTAGTTACATTATAATTTTCCAATTCATATAAATAAGAATCTATTTCTTTCGTTATGCAATTAATATATTCTTTTACTTTCTCTTGTTTATTCGCATAAGATACAAAATCACAATAATAGCATCTTTGCTTACAAAATGGTATGTGTATATATATTCCTAAATTTTTCAATTATACTCTCCTTAATAAAAAATATACCAGATATTGTTTAAAATTCGCAGACACATCTGCGAATTTTAAATAATTTTATTAATAGTATAACACTTTTCTTCTTAAAAAACATTAAAATCTTAAAATTCAGTATTTTCTTTTAAATATGGATCACCATCATTTATATTATCATCTCTTAACCATATATTTGTATTATCAAATGCTTTTAAATGTGGATATCCATTATTTATGTTTGAATCTACTGCCCAATCTGTATTTGGTAATCCTCCATTTGAAACTAATGACTTTAATGCATCACTAGTAAGCGCATTTGGAGATGAAGTACTACTTCCATATGTTAGTCCAACACTGTCAAGCCAATACATATTAGACCATATAACTTTATCAGATTCACATATTCCATTAACAACAGCCTTTGTTGTAGCATTACCCGTTAAAGTACCTATGTTATATAGATTTTTAATATTTCCTGTAACACTTTGTCCTACCCATGCAATTACTCCACCTACATATATATATGAGTTTCCATTTGTTATTATATTTCCTTCATTATATATATTCATAATATTATCACTTGTACTTTTTCCTACTACTCCTCCTGCTACACTTCCTCTTTGATCTTCAGTACTTGGAGATGCTTTTATATTACCTTTATTATAACAATTTAATATATTTGATTCTAAAGAATACCCTGATATTCCACCTATCATTCCAATATTACTATTTGATGATAGAAAACCACAACCGTTACTTTCAATTTCTCCTTTATTGTAACAATTTAATAATTTTCCGAACACTATTACCACAAATTCCTCCACCGACTGGAGCAGTAATATTTCTTATTCCACATTTGTAATTACTTTTTATTTTTCCTGCGTTGTAACAATTTTCTATTGCATAATTATTGCTTAAACCGACAATTCCTCCTGATATTGAATTTTCAATTTCACCTTTATTCCAACACTGTTCTATTTTTTTAGCACTGTCATTATTAGCATTAACACATGTGCCAACTATTCCTCCTGATACATTATATGTGGTTATATCTGTATTTTCAATGCTGTATATTTTTCCAGTATTATTACATTTAGCTATTTTCCCCTCATAAATTATTCCTGCTATTCCTCCTAAAATAGGTATAGCTTGAGTATTTGGAATAGTTGAAGCTACTTTTATTTCTCCTGAATTAGAGCAGTTTTGTATGTTTGTATTATTTCCATATTCGTTTATAATACCTATAATACCACCTGCTATTATTGTATTACACTCTTTAATAGTACATTCAATATTTCCAAAGTTAGAACAATTTACTATTGTTGTTTCACCTTGTTTTGTTCCACCACATATTCCTCCTATATAAATAGTATTTTGAAATACAGTATTCCAACTTACATATATTTCATTGTTGGATATATTTACTTTATTAGTACAATTATCGATTCTTCCACCTTCTATTAATCCAATTATTCCAGCACTTCCTGCACCACCTATTACATTTCCTTCAACTGTTAAATTCTTAACTGTACCATTCTTAACATATCCAAATAATGCCTGATTATATTTTTTTTCATTTATATTTAATCCACTTGTTGTTTTATTTTCTGCATCAAATGTTCCACTAAATGATGACGGATTTGAGGTTACAAAATTTCCTATTGGTTCCCAACTCTCATTATTTAAATTAATATTTGCTTTTTGTCTTAGTAAACAATTTTCAAATGTTTCTCCACTATTTACTCTATCTCTAAATGTTTTTAATTGAGCTTTATTCCATATATCATAACTTTCGGTATATGTTGTTCCATCTATTGTTACTGCTCCTAATGGTGTTAACTCACTAGTCGTTTTACTAGAATCTACTTCTCCTTCTATATGTGTAACTACTTGGTTGTCCACTAAAAAATTATATCCTTTATATACTACTGTAAAGTTATTTTCTGTTGCATTTGGAGTTACAGACATATCATTGTCTTTTTTTCTTAACTCATTCCATACATTATCATAATTAAATTCGTTATTTTCTGTATTTGCTCTTAATATCTCATTTAATATTTCTAGCTCTATTTCTTCTTTCGCAGTTGCTGCCTTTGTTGCTTCTGTTGCTGTTTTTGCTCTTCCGAAGTATTCCATTTTCTCCTGTTAATGTTATTATTGATACTCCCGCTAAAATTAATAATATTATTATTGTTATTACTAATGCTATTAATGTTATACCTCTTTCATTTTTTCTTTGCATCTTCTTTTTCTCCTTTGCTTTAGTTCTTTTTATTATTTCTTATTTTTACACGTAGTATTCATTTTATTGTATATAATGCTTTTATTTTTGTACACTAACTTTTTGTTAGACTTTGATGCCTAAAAAAATTTCTATATTAAGTGTTTTTATTATACAAAAATAGAAGATAAAGATGTATTACTATTTTAGTATACGTCTTTATCTTCTACACTAATAAAGCATATTTTTTAATGCTTGTATATTTACTTTTATTAAATTGCTTGTGTGTGTGTGTGTGTGTGTGTGTGTGTGTGTGTGTGTACAGTCTCAAGGGTTACAAGTTTTATTTTTTTCATATTCATTTTTCCTTTTCTTTTGTTGTTATAATTTTATTACATATATTCAATTTTTGTCAATAGTTTAAATATGAATTTATATAAACTTATGTGAACTGTAACAAAATAATATGTACTACTAAGTTGCCAAAAAGACCTGTCCCTATTGGCAACCTGCTATCTCCATTATTTTTTTTAAACGATAATTAACACCTGATTTCCCTACTGGATTTTTTAGCTTTTTTCCTAATTCAATCAAAGACATATCTGGATTTTCTAATCGTAATTCTGCAATTTCTTTTAAATTATCATTTAGTTTATTGTATCTTCCCTCTTGTTTTAATTTATTAATTGCTGCAATTTGTTCTACTGATGCATTAATTGTTTTATTTAAATTAGCGGATTCACAATTTACTAATCTATTTACCTTCCCTCTCATTTCTCTTTGTATTCTAATTTCTTCAAATTTCATAACTGCTTTATTTGCTCCAATAAGTGCTAATGTTTTTGAAATTTCTTCTCCTTCTTTGATGTAAATGTAATATTTATTTTTTACTACCATCTTTTTTACTTTTATATCTAGTTTTTCTAGTATTTCTGTTGCTAACTCTAAATTTCTATTGTTTGAAAAAGTAATTTCTAAATGATATTTATTTTCAGGATTGTTTATAGAGCCTGACCCTAAAAACATTCCTCTTATTATAGCTCTTGAATTTTCTTGGTTGTTTTCTTTAGCTATTTTTTCATCTATGTAAATTTCTTTTTTATCAATTGTTATAAAATTCTCTAAATATTTATTTTTTACTTTAATAACAAATATCTTTCCGCTTACATCTATGTTATGGTCAATGTTTAGGTTTGATAATAGTTTAGAAAATCTGTTAATATTGTAATCGCTTTCTGTTGTGTATTCAATATAGTTTTTTTCTATATCAATATTACCTGATACTAAATATCCAATTAGCTCATATTTTACTGTTTCTTTATTTGATAAATTTTTTAAATTATTTAACTCTTGTTTTATATCTGATGAAAAAGACATATTTATCTCCTTTTATTCCAAATTTTATCTTACTTTATTTGCGTTATAATCACTCTATCATTTTCATTAAGGTCTTTTTTAGAATATATATATCCATACTTTTCTTGTTCTTTTATTATATTAGTTACTTCTTCTTTTTGGTCGTATCCTATTTCTAAACACAAATAACCTTCATATTTTAAGTAATCAAATCCTTCTGATACTATTCTTCTATAAAAATCTAGTCCATCATACCCACCATCTAATGCTATGTTAGGTTCATTTTGAACTTCTTTATCTAATTTCTTTATAATATCTCTTTTTATATATGGTGGATTTGACACTATTATATCATATTTTTCTTTTTTTACATTTTCAAATAAATCTGACTTTATAAATATTATTTTATCATCAACTTCATTATTTTTTGCATTAAGTTTTGCAACTCTTAAAGCCTTTTCACTTATATCAATTGCTGTTATTTCCACATTTTCCACATATTTAGCAATAGATACAGCAATTACTCCACTTCCTGTACACAAATCTAATATTTTTTTTGCCTTCATTTGTTTTGCAATTTTAATTGTCTCTTCAACTAAAACTTCTGTATCTGGTCTTGGTATCAATACCTCTTGATTTACATAGAAATTCATTTTCATAAACTCTTGTGAATGTGTAATATGTTGTAGTGGTGTTCCTTTTGTTATTTTCTTTATATTTTTTAAATATTCTTGCTCTTGTACTCTAGGAAGTTCTTCATCATCGTGTGTTAATAAATATTGTCTGGATTTGTTCAATATATATTGCATTAATAATCTTGCTTTTAAATTTGGATTTTCTATGTTATTTACTTTTAGTTCTATCATTCCTTTTTTTATTGCTTCTTTTATTAACATATACACACCTTCTTTCTTTTGTATCATTTTATCATCTTTTATATTATTGTGACAAGAGGGGCGTCCCTTTTTGTCACATTAGTTCGTTTTTTATATTATAACTCTTTAGCAAATATAAATAAAATGTGACAAAAAGGGACGCCCCTCTTGTCACACTAATCAAAAAATCTCTTAAAATCTTGTTCATTAATTTTTTCTTTTTCTAATAATGTAAGTGCAATTGCATCTAATTTATCTCTATGCTGATTTAATAATATTTGTGCATCATTATATGCTGTATCAATCAATTGTTTTACTTCTGCACCTATTTTGTCTCCTATATTTTCTCCAAACATTTGCATTTCATATGGCTCTTTTCCTTGGAAGTCGATTGGTCCTAAGTTATCACTCATTCCATATTTTGTTACCATATCTCTTGCTATTTTTGTTGCTACTTCTATATCATTGCTTGCTCCTGTTGATATATCGTCTAACACTAGTTTTTCTGCTGCTCGTCCTCCTAATAGTGCTATTAATTTTTCTTGCATTTCTGTTTTTGAAATATAGTATTTGTCTTCATCTGATTTATACATTGTGTATCCACCTGCTACACCTCTAGGTATAATTGATACTTCTTTTACATCTGTTTGTGTTGGTAGATATCTACTTACAACAGCATGTCCTGCTTCATGATATGCTGTTAGCTTTTTGTCTTTTTCTGAAATTACTCTTGCTCTTTTTTCTAGTCCTACTGTCACCTTTTTAACTGCTTCTTCTACATCTTCATTTTCGATATTTTGATGTTTTCTTTTTGTTGCTATAATAGCGGCTTCATTTAAAATATTTGCTAACTCTGCTCCTGTGTATCCTGCTGTGTCTTCTGCAACACTTTCTAAATTAACATCTTCAGCTAACCTTTTGTCTTTTGAATGTATTTTTAGAATTTCTAATCTTCCATTCAAGTCAGGAGTTGGTATTGTTATTTGTCTATCAAATCTACCTGGTCGTAATAATGCTTTATCTAACATTTCAGGTCTGTTTGTTGCTGCTAAAACAATAATTGTTTCCTCTGAACTAAATCCATCCATTTCAACTAATAATTGATTTAATGTTTGATTGTTTTCTGTTTCAGCTCCACTGTTAGATGATCTTCTTGCTCCAATTGCATCTATTTCGTCTATGAATACTATACATGGTGCTACTTTCCTTGCTTTTTCAAATAATTTTCTTACTCTTGATGCTCCAAGTCCTGCAAACATTTCAATAAATTCTGAACCACTCATAGAAATAAATGGAACATCCGCTTCTCCTGCAATAGCTTTTGCAATTAATGTTTTACCTGTTCCAGGTTTTCCATATAGTAGCACACCTTTTGGAACTTTTGCTCCCATTTTTGCAAATTTCTCTGGTCTTTTTAGAAAGTCTACAATTTCAATTAGTTCTTCTTTTTCCTCATCTAAACCTGCTACATCATCAAATTTTATTTTTGTCTTTCTTTCTGTGTCATCATATATTTTTCCCTTTTCCCCTAAACCTTGCATTTTTACAATCATAATAACTAAGATTAACATTATAGCTGTTGGTAAAAATGTGATAATAACATTAGATACTTGTGCTATTATACTTCTTGGCTTTTGGATTAATTCAATTTCATTTCCTTCTGCTACTTTTGTTTGAACTAATGTAATAAAACTTTCTGTATTAGGAACTATTGATGTTTTTTCTTCTTCTACATTTTTTAATTTTACTTTTACTGTTGTGCTTCCTGTTGTCATTTCAATTTTTTCTATATTTCCATATGACATTTCTTTTATTAAATCTGTATATGCTAAAGTTTTTTCGTCTTTATCATCTTTATGTTTTGCATAATAAACTCCTCCTGCTACTATGATAGCAATTAATATAATAATCATTGCTCCAAGTGCTAGAAGTAGTTTTTTATTATTCTTGTTGTTCTTATTTTCTTTTTCATTTTTACTCATCTTTGTTTGCTTTCTCTCCCTTCATTTTAAGCATTAGCACCTTCTGGTTCTTGACCTTGATTTAATCTTCCTTTTTTTGTTTCTGAATCCTCTTTATTCTTTTTTTCTTGTTTTTTCTTTTCTGTTTTGCCTGATTCTTTCTTTTCTTCTTGTTTTTCCTTTTCTGCTTTACCTGATTTTTTCTTTTGTTCTTTCTTTCCGTTTTCCGTTTTCCCAGACTCTTTCTTTTCTTCCTGCTTTCCTTTTTCTTCTTTTTTCTCTGTTTTTCCTGATTTACTATCCTTTGCTTGTTCTTGCTTTTTAGTTTTACCAGTTTCTTTCTTTTCATCTTGTTTTTCTACTTTACCTTTTTTATTACTTTGCTTTTTACTACTTTCTTTTTTTGCACCTTCATTTTTCTTATCTTTTGTTTGTTTTTCTGTCTTTTTACTTGCTGCACCTTCTGTACCTTTATCTTTCTTCTTATCTTGTTTCTTTTCTTTTTCTACATCTTTATTATCTTCACTATTTTCTTTTTGCTTTTTATCTTTTTTATTGTCTTTCTTCTTTTCTTCCTCTTCTTTTTCCTTTTCTTCTAATTGCTTTTTAATAATTGCTTCAGCTTCTTCGATTTTTATTAATTCTGCTTGTTTCTTCATAAAATCTGCTTTTAGTATAAATATTGCTGCTACTAGATAAATTGCTGCTACTGCTACATACATAACTTGGAAGTATTCCATATTATATTCTACAAATATATTAATAGCAACATATAACATATTTAATATCACTGACAATGTAAATGCATATACTGACATATTAAATACTGCTACATATCTCATTCTTATTTTTGCAATCCATGTTGTTACATATCCAAATACACTTAAAAGTACAATATTTGAAATTGTTGTTAGGAAATACATTATAAAGCTATAAATAAGTATTGTTATAAATATGCTAATATATAAATTCGCTATTTGTGAACTATGTGCATAATTAATAACATCTTGTTTAGTAAAATTGTTTATTCCCATTTGTTTAAACATTTCATTATATTCATAATTAATTGTACCTGCAATTGATTGATTTTTTAATATAACTTTGTCCTTTAAAATTATAATACCATTTCCTGACTCTGTTATTTCGTTTATATATTTGTTTATTTCTTTTTCATCATCTGTTTTTGTGTCAATAATTGCTTTACCAACAAAAGAATCTTCTTCTGATATTGTAATTATATCTTCTGATTTTATATCTAATTTTCCTTCATTATATGAAAATTCTGGGAATTCATTTTGTAGGTAATTTACTCCTTCTTGAATAATCTGATATGATTGATATAGTATGCCCATGCAAAGAACGATTGCAAGTATTATAATTACTTTTGCCAAATAGCTTATTGCACTTCCTACTCCTTGTGCTGCCATATCTGGATATTTTTCTATTTTTGTGATTGAATACCATACTTTTTTAAAAAATCCCATTTTTGGTTCTTTTTCTGCTTTTGTATTATCTTCTTTTATTTCTTGTTTTGGTTCTTTTTCTTCACTCATTAACGATACTCCCTTCTTATGCTAGAATCTATAAACTTTGGATTTACTTGAATTATTACTTTATCTCCAATTTTTATATCTTTTCCTGTTATATCACATACTATATGGTATGTCCCTATTCTTCCTAAAACTTTATAATTGTTTTCTCCTATTTTTATATACATACCTTGTTTTTTAAAAAAGTCTTTTGTATCTCTTACAATATATCTTAATTTATCTATTTTTCTAAACATATCTCTATCATTCGTCATATTAATACCATTCATATATCCACACGGAATAATTGCTATTTTGCTATCTTTTTTTGTTTTGTATGTATTAGAATATCCGATATTGAAGCCCTTTGGTAATTCTTTAATCTCTGCTACTTGTGATTCTAAATGTGCTATTTTCTTTAATCCTATTGTGTTTTTAACAGATAATCTGCCTAAAAATGCTGATCCTATTCTTACAGCATTTAGGTGCATATTAGGAAATTTTACAAATGCTGATGAATTACAAATGTGAAGTATACCTGTTTCTATATCATTCATTTTTAGTACTTCTATTACATTTATAAATCTTTCAAATTGCTTTTTAGTATATTTCTCATCAAAAAAACTAATAGAAAAGTGTGAAAATGTTCCTTCTATTTTTACATTTTCAAGTGATTTTATAGTTTCAACAATTTCGTCTCTGTTATTATATATAAATCCATATCTTCCAAAACCAGTATCAATTTTTAAGTGTGCTCTTATTTTTTTGTTTTTTTCTTTTCCTATTTGTTCTATAGTTTTAGCATCTTCTTTTGAGCCTATTGATACTATAATTTCATTCTCTATTAATGTTTCTAAATCTTCCTTAATTGCTGTTGATGATAACATTAAAATATCTTTTTTAATTCCGCCTTTTCTAAGTGCCACAGCTTCTTCTATTGTTGCAACTGCAAAAAATGATATTCCTTTATCTATTAGAATTTTTGCGTATTCTACTATCCCTAATCCATATCCGTTTCCTTTTACAACTGCTATGATTTTTACTGGATTACCATTATCATCTTTTCCACTTTTATTTGCGTATTTTTTTATTTGTTCTATGTTATGTCTTAAATCTTGTTTATTGATTACTAAAGTATTCAATTTATACTCCTTTATTTATTGTTACAATTCACATTTGTTAATTTTATATATAAAATTTATTATATTTTTTATAAAGTAACAATTCGGGGGGACCGACAAGATTACAAACTGTTACTTTAGTTACAGTTTGTTCGCAGTTGGGAGTTACTTTAGAAAAAATATAATAAATTTTGTTAGTACTTAATTAAGCTGTGAATAGGAACTATTTATTTTTTTAATTTCATTTTTAGTTGTCTTAATGTTCTGAATGCTTTTTCTGAGAAACGATATAATTTATATGTTAAAGGTTTAAATGGATAATAAACCTCTCCTATAAATTCTGTAAATGTTGCACCAAATCCTTGTTTAAATCTATATAATCCATATTGTGGATGATTTTCATCAACTACTCCTGATACACCTCTAAAGTCGTATATATCATCATGTCTTGCAATTGCCATTTTTATCATTTCCCATTGTAGTAAATAATTTGGCATTAAATTTCTATGACTATTACTACTTGCTCCATATAAATACCAAGTTTTATTACCATAAAAAATTGGTATAACTCCTGATATAGGCTTGTCTTCATAATATGCCATTAATACTTTCATATGTTTTTCTCCTAAACAGTCGTACATTTTTTCAAAGTATTCTAATGGTCTTATTATGAAACCATCTCTTGCTCCTGTTTCTACCATTATTTTATGAAAGTCTTTTAAATCTTCTTTTGTTCCTTCTTTTACTGTTACTCCTTTTTTTCCTGCTAATCTTATATTGTATCTCCATTTTTGCTTAAATCCTGCCATTATTTCTTCTTCTGTTTTATCTTTAATGTCTAATCTAAATACATATCTTGGTTGAATTTCGTCTTTGAAGTCTTTTGCATCATCTTTTATTTTATATCCTAAACTTGTAACTATATCTCTAAAGCTCTCGTCATCACTTAAAATGTCTGGCTCCACTCTTAGAACGATTGCTTTGTATTTCTTTGCTAATTCTTTTGCTCCATCTGTTAATTGTTTCATTACCGAAATGTCGTGAATGTCACATACTGGTCCTCTTGATGAGTACATTATGTTCCCAAATATTGGCATTTTTCTTATCCATACACATAGTGACCCTATGATGTTTTTGTCTTCGTCTTCTGCTAATATTACTTCTGGTTTCCAGTTTGGCTTTTTTACTTCTGCCCATTCTAGTGCTTGTTGAAAGTTACACCTTTCGTGGCTTTCTAAAAATTTTTTATATTCTTGTTTGGATTCTTCGTCATTTACGAATCTCATTTATTTACTCAGTCCTCCTATTTTATTATTTACAATATATTGGTATTTTACACTAATTCTTAAAAATTTACAAGTGATTTGTAGTAATCACTTAAAATTTTAGAGTATGTTAATTTTTGTGTAAGAACAACATTGGCATAATATAAAAAACCAACAGCAAAAAAACTACTGTTGGCTTGTTCCCTTCGAACATAGTCTACTTTAACATAAAATCATCTAGTGTTAAGTTGCAGACACCTTTTGTATCTAATATATCTGCAATCCTAACTCCTACTTTTTCTCCCTCTGCTATTAAAAGAAATTTAAAATCCTCAATATTGCAAAACAATTCAAAATTCGAACAATTACTTTTGCTCAGAATAAAAACAGTTTCTATTGAAGTATATTTTGGAATTTCCGAGTCATGCAATTCCAAAATAGTCCGTTGCTTTTTTATAAATTCCTCTAAAAAATCAACATTTATTTCTTCATAGATTTTAGCAATTTCATCTTTCTTTTTTTCTTGTATTAATTCAACTATTTTTTTCTCTTGTACTTTTTCAATTTCTTCTCGTAATAGTTCTAAAACTTCTTGTCTTTGGATTTTTTTACGACAAAATTTTCCAAAAAGCATATGTATTTCTCCTTTTGATTTACTAAATCAGCTGTTTTTATATGAAGGGAACTATCAGCTAATTTGTGTGCCTATTATATATTTTCTTTTTGCTATTGTCAAAGAAATAACATAAATAATTTCTAAATGTTTTAACACCTCTTTTTATGGTATACATTCTAAAAATATTCTTTTATTAACTTAATTAAATTGTTTAATTCTCTAAATCTATTAGCATTTATATAAATTCCAAATTCAATCTCACCTAAACCTATAGAAGTTTTTACTTCTACCAAATTCAATCTTTTATAATCGTCTTTATCTATATATTCTTTTGTTACTAATCCTAATGCTTTTCCTGAACTTGCAAGTTCTAAAATAGTTTTATAACTACTATTTTTTATTTTTAGATTTTTACCTAAAGTCAATTCTTTTATCTTTTCTACAACTTGTGCATATGTTCTAGGTGCATAGATAATTTGATTTTCTATATTTTCAAGTGTTAATTCTTGGTTTGCAAATACAGATTCTTTACTTGCAATAATTATATCGTGCAAATAACCCAATTTAATATATTCTATTCCATTTAATATATCATTGTTATCTTTTTTTGAAAAAACTATATCAAGTTCTTCATCTTTTAGTTTCTTCATCATTTCTGCTGTCTGTTCACATATTAAGTTTAAATTAACATCTGGATATTTTAAACAATATTCATTAATAACATTTCCAAAAATGCAACTCCCCATATGATTATGAGTTCCTATATTAATAAATTTTTCTTTACCAAATTGTTTATCTACTCTATTAAGTTCTTCAATAGGACTCTTTAATTTCTCGTATAATGCTTTCCCTTCTTGAGTTAAAATTACACCTTTACTTTTTCTTTCAAATAATTTAATTGATAATTGATATTCTAAGTTTTTGATTTGCTTAGTGATTGCAGGTTGAGAAATATTTAACTTTTCACTTGCTTTAGTTATGTTTTCTTCTTTTGCAACTGCAACAAAAATTCTATATAATTCAAAATCTATCATTTTATATTACTCCTAAATTTGTTTTATATTGCAGAGGCATGAAATATTCAACTTATTTCATGCCTCTGCATTAAAAAATAATTAGATTTAAATAAGGTTTAATAATTTTTTAAAAGCGTCTTTGATTTTTTCATCATCTTGTCCTCTTAAATTATAATGAATCAAGTTATTCTTACACCCAGACAAGTGTAACATCAAATTTGATGATAAAAATAGACTAAATACTCCTTCTTGGCAATTATTCGTTTTGTAAAAACAGCACTCATTTATACAAAATTCAGAATATCTTGTTCCTCTTGTAGAATCTTTTACTTGAATCCAATTCTTACCTCGAAAATAAGCACTCATTGGTATTCCGTGTTTTTTACCTATTAATTCAGTAGTCCATTCTGATTTTAAGTCATCCGAAATTTCGTCTAAGAAATTATAAAATTTTCTCATTGGAACAAATAGTTCTTTCCATAGATTAAATGCCTCTTCTCCCTTTACTGAATTGCAATATCCAAAATATTCAGAAAATTTGTTTAGGTCTAGCAATTTGACATTTACATCTAATTCTTCTACTGCCCTTAATACAAGTGTTTCTACTTCACATTCATTCAATTTAGTCACAACAATATTGTATCGTACTGGAATTTTATTTTCCCTCAATATATTTGTTATTTTTACTACATCCTCAGAAAGATATTTTTGAAAATGTACTCCTTCTAAATATTCTGATATGCTATCAACACTGAAAACGATATCTAGTCGTTCTCTGTATTTTTTAAGTATATTAATGTAATTTAATATCTTAAATCCATTTGTGTTAATTCTAACTTTTGTGTCCTTAAAGCCCATGATGTATCCGATAAGTTTACCAAAGTAATTTACACTTGTTGGTTCTCCGCCTGTAATTCTAAAATTATTAATTCCAATATTATTTGCATTATTGATAATTTTTTTGATTTCCTTCAAAGGAATCGTTTCTTCCTTTTTTGATATACTTTCTCCACCATTTTTACAGTAGAAACATTTATAATTGCAACAAGTTGTTAATGCTATTGCCAAATAAGTATTTATCCGTTTTTTCATATAATACCTCCTTAAGAAAATTATGCCTGTTAATTGAATATACTACATATATTATTTTAACAAAATACTTATTTTTTTAGAAATATATAAATGTCAATTTGTTATAACTAAATGGAATATCATTTTGTTAATTATAATTCCCATATCTTTTAAACAACTTTTTATAATAAACTATTTATTAATTCTACTAATTCAGGTATTCTATATATTCTATGATATCCATCGAAATGATTATAATATTTTAAATATATTCCCTCTGAATTTGTATCATTAATAAATCTAGTGAACTTTTCTACATTCTTATCGTCTTCATCAGAATATAAACAATATTTTTTACTTGGGATATTTTTTATATAATCAAATGAATCTTGTTTCAAATAAGCTTGTTTTTTAACTTCAACAATGTAATCATTTCTTGTAGATGGGTATTCATAAATTGCTCCAGGTGCAACTGCAATATATGCTTTAGGTTCATAGTTAAGTTCTTTACAAAATCTAATAAAGTAAGCATTACCTATTGAATGTGCAACAACAATTGAATTATTATTAAGTTTTCCAGTATTGATATAAAACTCTAATATTTCTTTGAATTTCTCATATTTTGATTCTGCTCTTATAGGAAATTCTGGCATTATGACATCAATTTCTTTTTCACCAAATTTTTCTTTTATATCTTGTCCCCACATCTTTAATGTATCTCCGTTAAGTGAATGTAATATAAATATATTTGAAACATTTTGTTTTTTTGCAGTTTCTAATTCTAAACTAGTAACTAAATCACTTTCTCCATCTTTTATCTTAGTATCAAATTTTTGTATTGTTAAGTTATTTGCTTTTTTTACTATTTCTCTTAAAAATTGACTTTTAGTTTTCATTTAAGACCTCCTTGCTGGATTTTATAATATATATTAAAATTTGTAATTTTTTACGGTATTAAATTATAAGATTTAATTAAAAGATATAATTCTGCTTTTCTAAAATATTACTTTTCTCCTTGGCATATAATAGTATAGCACGATTTCTACATTTCTTCAACATTTTATAATAATTCAAAATGTTATAAATACTATTTATTCAAGAGTTTCTTATTATCTAAATTTTCTATTTTCTTTATTCCTGAAGTATGTTGTAAAATATTAAATTGTTTTTTAGCAATTTCGTTTAGCCTTTCTAATCTTTTGTTTTGAGCTATTCCTTGATTTATCATTTCAGCATTTAGATTTTCTAAATTAACTAAAATAACTAATTGTAGTATATTTGCATAATCTCTCATATTGCCATCTAAATTAATATTATTATCTTTCCATTCTTTTGCTGTCATTCCAAACAAAGCTACATTTAATATATCTGCTTCGTTTGCATACACATATTGTTTTTGATTTTCAGTTAAAGTTGGAATAATATTCTCTTTGATACTATCTGTATGTATTCTATAATTAGTTTTTGCTAACTCTCTTCTTACAGACCACTCTACTTTATTTTGATAACTTTCATTTTGTTTCAATCTTTCGAATTCTTTTATTAAGTATAATTTAAATTCTACATTTAACCAACTAGCAAATTCAAAAGCTAAATCAGGATGAGCATAAGTTCCAATACTGTATTTTCCACCTTTTGAAATTAGTCCTATTGCATTTGTTCTTTGAATCCATTGTTTAGGACTCATTGTATAGGAAGATGTTCCAATTTCATTAATTTTAATTTCACGATATTCCGTGAAATTAAAATTTTCATTGTTTAATTCTTCCCATAATCCTATATACAAAGCAGTATCTTTATTACTTAACCAGTGAATAATAACATTGGATGGATTTTTATCATTTTTAAATTTTGCCAAATCAGTTAATGAAATATAATCTAAATTTCCAACTCGCATAATTCCAATTAAATTATCTTTTACTTTTATCTCTGTTTTTATAACCTTTTTCATTTATATCACGACCTTATATAATTTTATATTTTTCAAAACATTTGTTCTGTAATGTCAAGACTTTTATAATCTTTTATATTAAAATTTATATTATTAAATAAATATAATGCAACTTTGTTTTGCTGTGATAAATCCATTTCCATAATTTTAGCTGAAATAAAAATTATATAAGGGTACTTTACAAAATAAGAGATTAAATTTTTAATTTTATGAGAATCTGCTTAATTTCTTTGAGATTACACTTCTTATTATGTTCTTTAATATAGAATGGCTTATATTCTTCTTTACAAAAAGAGAACATTTTAGTTTCATATACAAAAAATAACCTACAAACTTTATAGTTCGCAAGTTATTATAAAATGGAGCGGACGTCGTAGTTATCTACAACTTTTTCTCTCTTAACGATTGATACAAATATCAATCAATTTACTAAAGTATATCATAATTTTCATAAATTGCAATAAATTTACAGAAAAATTTATGAAAAAACACCTAGAATCTTTAAATAGACTCTAGGTTATATGAATGACTTAGAGCTTCAAAAGTTTTCTAAGCACCACTCCATACTATTTTATTCAATTTCAATAAGCATTATACATCATAACCCATTATTCTTAAAATATCATTTATATCAATAACAATTAACTTATTCTTTAATTTTTTTATTTCAATATTTAGTAGATTTTCAAATTCTTTGTATTTTTCTTCATCAAGTAATACTTTCATAGATTTTATAATCATATACAAATTACACAAATATTCTTTTCTGTTATAATCTTTTTCAATATTTTTAAAACTAATATCATACTTGTTTCTGTAATTAAATAATCTATCTGAATGTGCTGAAATATTTCTAACCATAGTTAAATTTATTAGAATTTGCCTTAATAATTTATCAGACAATTTAAAATATTTACTTATTTTTTGCCTATCACTTTGTTTAAGTAAACTGTAATATCTACTGATAGCTCCGAAAGTTAAAATTTTGGTTAAAACAAAAGGTGGGACAAAATTATATGTATCTTTGTAATGCTTAATAGCAGGATGTTTAATATAATTATCATCAATTTCTTTTTCTATCTTTTCTATAAAATCATCTACTAGCTCATTATCAGCATTCTCATCTAAATTTTCTAATTTTAGATAATCTTCAACACCATATTCTTCTGCTAGAGCATTTGCCATAAGTGATTTTATTATAATTTCTATCTCTAAAGTGAATTTCAAAAATATAGCTTTTATATTTTTATCAAATTCATATAAAGCAAATATTTCCTCAAAAGAGGTATTTTCTTTATAATTATTATCATTATCTTTAAAAACAAATTTGTACCCATTTATAATGGAATAATAAGAATATTTTTCTATCTTCTTCAAAGCTAATTCTCTATCATTTATAATTATATTTTTAGATATTAGATAATCTATAAGTTCTTCATTGTTCTTATATTCTTTCATCATACCTCCAAATAATATAAAAAATGACTCAAGGCTTCGAAAGTTTCTTGAGCACCACTCAATATATTTATAACATATTTTTTATGAAAAATCAAGCAATTTCTACAAAACATTTTACTTTTTATGTAAAATATGCTAAACTATTATTAGTTTGTTCACAAACTGTCCTACAAAATAATTATTTACAAGGAGGAATAACTATGTTTACGCTATTAAGAGTTTCTAAAGCTTGTGCAAACAAAGGGATTTATCACACACGGCAAAACGGTGACTTTGTTCAGGAACTTTTCAAGAAAGACGCAGTTCTTGTCTACGAAGTAACAGAACACAATAATCGTTTTGGAGAAAAGTATGCATTCTTTATTATTGAATGCGAGGAGTTCGACAATTTAAGATGTGGAAGAACATCTCAAACTGTAACAAATAATCGTTCCGAGCACGAAATTTTTTATGATGCTGTTTATGTCAGTGAAATGTGTGAGGAACTTCTCAAGCATGACAAACCGCTACCTAGTAATCTTGAAAAATTACTGTCTGATTATTTATCAAGATTTTTCTCAAGAATAATTCAGTGGGAATCCAAAGGATACGACAGTGCTGCAACATGGCACTATTATGAATGGATACTTGAACATATTGGAAAAAAAGCTAATGATTTTGTTCCATCGTCGGTGATTGACAGTTTCTTCAAAGAAATGTGTTCTGTTCACGATGTTTGGCAAATATCTAGAATTTTACCCAGTAAGGCTCTTTCAGTCAGCACTGAGGTATCCGAAGCGATAGAAAAAAGCAAAAAAGAAGTTCAAGAAACTATTGAGATTGCCAAAAAATTGCTTTCAGAAAAGTGTTACAAAGATGTAAAATATACTGTTGGCGATATTCCTTTTGTATCTGTGTATGCTGAAGATACCCCTTGTGGAAAGATTGGGGTTCATGTCAATCTTGAATATGAATTTTCAGTTAGGTTGGCAATGGACAATAATCGTGGTTATACAACATGTCGGCTTGGTATAACTAAAGAATGTAAAAAGTTTGAAAAAAACTTTAAACGTAAACACTGATTAATTGTTATTCGATTTTTCAGGCAAAAGCTATAGTCTCGATGGCTATAGCTTTTGCAATATAATATTACTTGTTTTTTACTTGTCTTGTACTATTAAATAAATATAATGCAACTTGATTTTGTTCTTCTTTTGTCATTTCCATAATTTTAGCCATTGCAAACATTATAAGATGATATTTTGCAAAATTTATTAAAGTAGTTCTATATTCTTTGTCTATTTCTTTTAACATACTATCAAAATGCTTATACATCTCAGGTTTATCATATTTTAGCTTAGTACAACTACTATCGCTCATACATATTGCAAGTCTTAGTTTATTTGTTAAATCCATATCATTTATCATATCCATTAAATATTTTACTTTTTCATTTTCCATATCTAAATTTTCTCCTTTTAAAATCTGGTATCATTATTTTTCTTTCTATTCTTATTTTGCTTGTTTTCATCTGGTATAGTTACTTTTCTAGCAATATTATTTGCAATTTCATTATCGTTGTTATCAAATATGCCATTTTTATATAGGTCATCACTTACAATTTTATAGTTATTATCTTTGTCATAGCAAATTCTTTTATGAAAATGGCTCATAATACTATGCCAAAAGCCTTTGAATTTCTGTAACTCCTGTTTTATCTTTTCTTTTTCAGTTTGTAACTTGCCAATAATTTTATCTTTAGTAGATATTTCACTTTTAAGATTGCCAATTTCATTATCTTTTAGTTCTATTTCATATTTAAGTGAACGATTTTCTTTTTCTATTTCAAAAGCAGAATGTTCAAAATCTTTAATTGCCATATTTAAGTCATTTACACTTCTTACTGTCTTGGTTATATCTTTTACATCCTCTGTATAATTTTTTAATTTCTGGACATCCTCGCTTGAAATAACCATATTATTTTTGTTTAGTTTAGTAGGTTTTAAACTCCCTAAAATTTTATTTATATCTTTACTAGAATTATCAAGTTCTCTAGTTTGAATATTTGCTTTTTCAAGTTTTTGTTCTTTTTTAGCTAGTTGTTTCTTGATTTCTCTGTAATTGCCCATTTCATTAACATTGATGTCTTGATTTCTGCCTTTTTGCTTTTGTTTTAATCTAGTATTAACTTCATAAAACTTGTTATATGACTTAATACAAGCATTTCTCATTTTATCTTGTATTTCAGTAAGTGTTGCTTTTGTAAATAATTTACTTTTTCCTACTTGTTTTTTCATTCCTCTAGTACAACTTGTGGCTACTGGAACACCTACTATATGCATATGGGGAGAAACTTCATCAAAATGTATTGTTGCATTTGCTATTTTAAAATCTGGTACAATTTTTATTAAATCTTTTATTTGCTCATTATATACATCAACCATTTTAAATCTATATCTTTCGTTTTTATCGTTCCAAAAGTCCATATCTCCAAGTTCTATTATTATTTCACAAGCTATATCATTTTGAGATTCACATACTTTTTTAAAGTAATCTTCGATTTTTCTATCTTCACGAGTTTGCTTATTGTTATATTCTAGTCTTGCTTGTTCAAATTCGTCTAAATATACTTGTTTTACATCATTTACAATATCACTTGTCCCATATATAGTTCTAATTAGTTCTGTTTGATTATCATAATCTCTTAAATTATGCTTGTTTACATCTGATAAATCTTTTGCAGTTTGAATTGCATTATTAGCTAAAGAAGTAGTACCAGATACATTTCCTTTTGCAACTTTTTTTGCTAATTTACTTTTGTTTTTATCACTACCTAAGTGAAAAGAATATGCCAATTCTTGCTCCAATAAAAACACCTCCTTTGAGATTTCTTCGTAGCACAGGACTTTGACCTTGTTACAAGTCCTAACCCCCTATATGTTATGACATACTATCATAACATGGGGTCTCTGCGAGGCAATAAATTTTATCTCACAGAGCTAAATTTTATTCAAATTAACTATCGCCACTTTCATTTTTGCAAAAGCAAAAGCAAAACGTGCCACGTTAATTTGTTTCTTCTTGCATTTCTTCGCAGAACTTTACTGGCTTAACACCTACTGAAATAGGTATAGGCTCTTGTGTGTAAATTACACTTGTATTTGTTTCGTCTGGTATATAATCAAATGCTGTATCTATTTCTTTCATCTGAAATTTATCTTCTTCATTGATGTAGAGTATTCCAAATCTATAAGTTTCCATTTTGTTGTCTGGATCAAGTTTGTAATAATCTTCTAATGGAAACACTCTAACAATAGCACTATTGTCTTCAGCAAAGTTAAAATAAAACATTTGCTTATCTACATAGTAGGTTGCTTCTGTATAATGAACATCATAATATTGTCTTAATCTCATTATTATTTCGCCGACTTCTTCCTCTGGCAAGTAATTACTAAATCTAACACTACCAAGCACATTACCTAATATCATAGGCTTTGTTGTATCTATATAACCTTTATCATATAATTCTTGACAAGGTTTACAAATTGAGTCTCTAAAGTTAATTTGATTTACAATTACTTCACTACCAACTAAAGCAAGTTCTATATCATCAACATATTTCATTATAAGTTCTGCTTGTTCTTGTCTGGTATAATCTTTCCAAGTTTTAGTTCTTGCTTTATATTCTTTTTCTAGTTTTACTTTATTGATAAAGTCAATATCTCGTTTTAGTAAAATATCTTTTGGTGTAAATTTTAGTTCTTCGGTGCAATCAGTAGTTTCTAGTTTGTTCTGTAATTCTTCAATAGCATTTTCAACTATTTTCTTTTCTTCGTTATATTCTTTTAGTTCAAAAACTCCATTGATATAGGCTTTTTTAATTCTTTCAAGTTTATTATTTTGTTCTTTTATTTCTTTTTCTAATTGCTCTTTAGGCTCATCAAATTTTTGCTTTATCATAGGCAAGAAGAATTGATTTACAACAGAGTCATACTCTACTAATTCACTAATAAACTGATTGAAATAATCGTTTATAACCTTTTCTTTAAATTCAATTTTACAGTCATTACAATAATAGTAAAAATAGGCATTGCCATTTTTCTTTGTAGTTGCTTTTCCACCTAAAATCCTATTACATTTAGGACACTTTAACTTTTGCAAATATAAATGTTAGCGTTCGTTGATAACTCCTAGAATTTTTCTTTTTCTGCACTTGACAGTCTGACCACATTTCTTTTGAAATAATTGGCTCTACAACATCTTCATAATAAGTTGGGTGCTTTGTTCTTTTTCCGTGAATAAAATCTCCCTTATATATTTCATTTTCAAGAATAGTTTGTATAGTTGAATCTCTCCAGTTATCTTTTTCTAACACTTTTTCTTTATTAAATAGATTGCTTATTTTCTGATAAGAATAGCCATTATAATATAAGTCAAATATCCTAACTACAATATCTTTAGTAGAATAATCTATTATTAACCTTTTATCTTCGTGCTTATAGCCTAATGGTGCAACGTGAGGGATATGTCCTGACTTTATTGCACCTGCTAGTCCTACTTTAGTCCTTTCGCTAGTTCTCTCAATTTCATTTTGACTAACACTCATTAAAAGTCTTGAAATCATTTTACCATTTGCAGTTGTAGTATTTATTTCATCATTAGCACAATCAATATAAGCATTATTTTCATCTAAAAAAGTTATTAGTCTCTCCCAATCAAATATACTTCTGGTTATTCTGTCTAGTTTTAGGGCAACAATAGTATTTATCTTTTTAGCTTTAATATCAGCTTTTAATCTTTCAAACTCTGGTCTATAATTACCAGTTTTAGCACTTATTCCAGCATCTTCATAATAATCTACTATCTCATAATCTTTAAATTTACAAAAAGTTTCTAATCTTTCCTTTTGTTCTGGAAGACTAAAGCCGTTCTCTTGCTTGGTCTTCGGTAGAAACTCTCATATACAATCCACATTTTTTCTTTTCTTCGTTCAATTCTCAAACCTCCTTAATAAAACAAAAAGAGACATCAAAGTACAATACGAGTACTACTGACATCTCTTAAATCC
>CANPDB010000013.1 GCA_947572725.1 uncultured Clostridium sp.
GTATTAAAGATGAATTTGTAATAAAATAAAAAAATTTAATCTTTATTTCTGAAAAAGCAAAAAAACGTTTGACATTTTTTTGTTTGTGTGATATTATAAGACAAAATAATGGAAATGGAGTGATAAATATGCCAGGAAAAAAGAAACCAGAATTAAATAAAAGAGAAAAAGCAATACTAAAATTCATCGAAAAACAAATCATGACACAAGGATATCCACCATCAGTAAGAGAAATAGGAAAAGCAGTAGGACTAAGCTCAACAGCAACAGTACACGGATACTTAGCAAAACTAGACGAAAAAGGATATATCAAAAAACAAGACAAAAAAGGAAGAACACTAAGACTACTAAAAGGAGGAACAGGAGAACCAAAATCAACATCAAGCAAAGACTTCTACACACAAAAAGAACTAGTAGAAGTACCAATAATAGGAAGAATTACAGCAGGAGAGCCAATTCTAGCAGTAGAAAACGTAACAGACACATTCCCAATTCCAATCGACTTTGTAGGAAACTCAGAAAGTTTTATGCTTACAGTTAGAGGAGAAAGTATGATAGAAGCAGGAATATTAGATGGAGATTACATACTAGTAAAAAAACAAAATACAGCAAACAATGGAGAAATTGTAGTTGCTTTAATAGGAGAAGAAGCAACAGTAAAAACATTCTATAAAGAAGCAGATCACATCAGGTTACAACCAGAAAATAGCACAATGGACCCAATAATAGTACCAACTTGTGAAATATTAGGAAAAGTTGGTGGAGTATTTAGAAAAATGTAGAATTCACAAAAGTTTCACAAATCTAATATTGACAGAATAACACTGTGTCAAATATAATGATACAGTGTTATTTAGTTAGGAAATAGGGAGAAAAGGAACGTCCCCTATTCTCGGAAGGAGATTAAAGATGCTTAAGGTATTAAAAAATTTAAAGAACTCATTTTGGTCAGTGGTAATAATAGTAGCATTACTATGTTTACAAGCAGCAGCAGATTTAGCATTGCCAGATTATACTTCAAAAATAGTAAATATAGGTATTCAAGCAGGTGGAATTGAAACAGCAGTGCCAAAGGTTATTTCTAAAGAGAATATGGAAATTCTTCTTGTTTTCACAGATAAGGATAGTGAAATCTTAGATTCTTACACACTTGCACAAGATATATTAGATAAACAAGATATACTACATAGTGACGAAGAGAATAAAACAAGTGCAGAAAATAAGGAACAAGAAAAAGCACTAAGAGAAGAAGAAAAAATATTACAAAAGTATTTAGGAAAAGATTATAAAGAAAAGCCAAATGCAGATTATGTATTAGCTAATACATATGTTTTAAAAAATATAGATGAGGAAAAAGGGCAAGAACTTGTGAAATTATTGTCAACTCCATTAATGGAATTGACGGCAATTAGTAATGAAGAAACAGCAAATAAAATAAAAGAGCAGATGACTAAAAACATGCCAGAGATGCAGAAGCAATATATAGAGCAACAAAGTTTAATTAATTTAATAAAAAATATGCCAGAAGAACAAAGGAATGAAATGTTGAAAGAATTTACAAAACAAATTGATGAAATGGCAGATTCAATAAAAGAACAGGCTGCAATCTCTTCTGTAAAAGAAATCTACACTGATTTAGGTGTTGATACAGATAAACTTCAAAATGATTATATTTTGAAGTCTGGAATACAAATGTTAATGGTAGCATTTGTAAGTATGGTATCTGCTGTGCTTATTATGTTATTCTCATCAAGAGTAGCAGCAAAACTTGGACAAATATTGAGGGATAAAGTGTTTAGCAAAGTATTAAGTTTCTCAAATAAAGAGTTAAACGAATTTTCTACTGCATCACTTATAACAAGGAGTACAAACGATATTCAACAAATTCAACAATTGATTACAATGTTATTTAGAGTAGTTGTATATGCTCCAATTATGGGATTTGGTGGATTTATTAAAGTATTAACAAATAGTGATAATTCAATGGCATGGATTATAGGAGTAGCAATACTTGCAATTTTATTTGTAGTAGGAACTTTATTTATTATAGCAATGCCTAAGTTCAAAAAGTTACAAGACTTAACAGATAAGCTAAATTTAGTATCAAGAGAGATATTAACAGGATTACCAGTAATTCGTGCATTTAATAAGGAAAAAAGAGAAGAAGGAAGATTTGATACAGCCAACAGGGATTTAATGAAAACGAATATTTTTGTTAATAGAGCAATGTCAATGATGATGCCAATGCTTATGTTTATTATGAACTCAATGATGATATTAATTATCTGGGTTGGAGGACATGGAGTAGACCAAGGATTATTGCAAGTAGGAGATATGATGGCATTTATCCAATATATGATGCAAATTTTAATATCATTCCTAATGATATCAATGATATCAATTATGCTTCCAAGAGCATCTGTTTCAGCAAATCGTATTAATGCTGTTATAGAAACAGAGCCAGCTATTAAAGATAAAGAAGAAACAAAAGAATTCAATCCAAATAAAAAAGGACTAGTAGAATTCAAAAATGTATGTTTCAGATATCCAGATGCTGATACAGAGATATTAGAAGATATTAATTTTACAGCAAGACCAGGTGAAACAACAGCGATTATTGGAAGTACAGGAAGTGGAAAATCAACAATAGTAAATTTACTTCCTAGATTTTATGATGTAACAGGTGGAGAACTTCTAATTGATGGCGTTAATATAAAAGAAGTTTCTCAGAAAAAGTTAAGAGACATTATAGGTTTTGTACCACAAAAAGGAATTCTATTTTCAGGAACAATAGAATCAAATATAAAATATTCAAATGAAAATATGTCTGATGAACAAATGATAAAAGCTGCCGAAATAGCACAAGCAACAGAATTTATAGAGGGAAAAGAAAATAAATATAAAGATGAAATAGCACAAGGCGGAGGAAATGTTAGTGGTGGACAGAAACAACGTTTATCAATAGCAAGAGCAATTGCAAAAGACCCTGAAATATTTGTATTTGATGATAGTTTTTCTGCTTTAGATTTTAAAACAGATTCAGCCTTAAGGGATGCATTAGCAGAAAAAACAGAAAATAAAACAGTTATTATAGTGGCACAACGTATTAGCACAATTCTAAATGCAGACCAAATAATAGTGCTAGAGGAAGGTAAAGTTGTTGGAATTGGTACACATGAAGAACTAATGAAAGATAATGAAACTTATAGACAAATTGCTTTATCACAATTATCAGAAGAAGAACTTTCAAGCAATGCCGATAATAAAGCAAATAGTGAAAGTAGTAATAAAACTCAAGATAAACATTCTAGCAATAAAGAAAATGAAAACAGTAGTATAAAAGAAACAAAAGGAAAGGAGGAATAGATATGCCAGGTCCAATGGGTGGTCCAAGACGAGGACCAGGTGCAGGAGCACCTGAGCAAAAAGCAAAAAACTTTAAAAATACCACAAAAAAACTAATTAATAATTATTTATCAAAATATAAATTAGCATTAATTGTTGTATTTATATTTGCTATTGGAAGTACAATATTTACAATTGTAGGACCTAAAATACTTGGAAATGCCACAACAGAGATTTTCAATGGATTAGTAAGCAAGTTATCTGGAGGAAGTGGAATAGACTTTGGAAAAATAGCACAAATTTTATTAACATTGCTTAGCTTATATATTATAAGTGCACTATTCTCCTTTATACAAGGTTTCACAATGACAAGTGTTTCACAAAAATTGACATATAAAATAAGAAATGATTTAGCAATTAAAATCAACAAATTACCAATGAAATATTTTGATAAAAAAACACATGGAGAAGTGTTATCAATTATAACAAATGATATAGACACTTTAAGTATGAACTTAAACCAAAGTATTACTCAAATAATTACAGCAATTTGTACATTAATAGGAATACTAATTATGATGTTTTCTATTAGTTGGCAAATGACAATCATTTCATTAGTTGCATTGCCAATATCAATATTATTTGTAAAACAGATTGTAGGAAAGTCACAAAAATATTTCAAAAAACAACAGGATTATTTGGGACATGTAAATGGTCAAGTAGAAGAAATTTATAGTGGATTAAATGTCGTAAAAGTATTTAATGGAGAAGAAAAAGCAGAGTCAGAATTTAGAAAAGCAAATAAAGAATTATATCATTCAGGATGGAAATCACAATTTTTATCAGGATTAATGCATCCAATAATGAATTTTATAGGAAATTTATCTTATGCAGCAGTTGCAGTAGTAGGAGGATATCTAGCAATTCAAGGAACAATTACAGTTGGTAATATACAAAGTTTTATACAATACAACAAACAATTTACACAACCAATATCACAAATAGCCCAAATATCTGGAATGTTACAGGCAATGGTTGCAGCAGCAGAAAGGATATTTGAATTTTTAGAAGAGCAAGAAGAAGAGGAAACTTCAAAAGGAACAATTGATACTTCAAAACTAAATGGAAATGTAGAATTTAAAAATGTTCATTTTGGTTATGATCCAGAAAAGACAATCATAAATGATTTTAGTGCTAAAGTAAAACAAGGCCAAAAAATAGCAATTGTAGGTCCAACAGGAGCAGGAAAAACAACAATGGTAAAACTATTAATGAGGTTTTATGATGTGAATTCAGGGGAGATATTAGTAGATGACCACAATGTTAAAGATTTTACAAGAGGTGAACTTCGTAAAATGTTTGGAATGGTTTTACAAGACACCTGGTTGTTTGGTGGAACTGTAAAAGATAATATAAAATATGGAAAAGAAGATGCATCAGATGATGAAATTATTCAAGCTGCAAAAGCTGCACATGTACATCATTTTATAAAAACATTACCAAAAGGATATAATTCAATATTAAATGAAGAATCAAGCAATGTTTCAGCAGGTCAAAAACAATTACTTACAATTGCAAGAGTTATTTTAACAGATCCAAAGATATTGATTTTAGATGAAGCAACAAGTTCTATTGATACAAGAACTGAAATTCAAATTCAAAAAGCTATGGATAATTTGATGAAAGGTAGAACAAGTTTTATTATTGCTCATAGATTGTCTACAATTAAAAATGCTGATTTGATTTTGGTTATGAATCACGGCGATATTGTTGAACAGGGTACTCACGAAGAGCTACTTGCTCAAAATGGTTTTTATGCTGATTTGTATAATAGTCAATTCGAAATCGAAGAACGGATAGAGAAAAAGTAGATTAAAATTTTTAGCTAAAAAGAAGGTGTCCTATATCTGGACACCTTCTTTTGGTGGAATTAAATCTGTTTTGCCTTCATCGCTTAATAGCTTAATCGCGTTTCTTACTTGGTATTAGCATACTCCGTAAATCTTTTGAGAGTGACTGTTAAGTCATCTCTTGCCGCTAACAGTATACTTAACTGTCTTCTTGCCTTAGATAAGTTGACAGTTATATCTTCTGGAGTTTTAGACTCTAGCTGCTTAGAAAGCATTTCTGAATAAGTAAATTGCCGTGTATGAAACTTGTGAAATGCATAAGCGGCTGCATCCTCGGTAGAAAACTGCTGTGCTGGTGTAACCACACCAGATAGCTGGAACTTTTCCTGAAGCAAATATGCAATGTCATCTATTGCAATATTGACTTTAGAAAGTTCGCCCTGTACCCTCTGTAAGTATAGCTGCGGGTTGTCTAGCGGCCAATCCCGTTGCTCCTTTTTCAATGGAGAGCCATAAAGCTCATCATCGAGTTCATAATTGTGTTTTGCCAACATTCGAGTTACGTGATAAATTCTAAATTCTGCCATAATAATTCCTCCTATTCAAAGTTGAATTTTCTTTACTGCAACATTATAATATCACATTATGTAAAACTTGTCAATATTTTTATTTTTGTTATCGTATTAATATTTGTGAAATCATATGAAAGATAACAAGAAATTTAAATAATAAGACTGTGAGTTATAAAAGTACATAATCATACAAATATAAAAAATAACCAAAAACAGTTTCTTTATTAATCTATATGTGATATATTATAAAGAGAGAAAAGGGGGAAAATAAAATGTCGGAAGAAAGTGGGAAAAAGAAAAGCAAATTACCAATCATAATTGCGATAACAGTAGTAATAATACTAATTATTGGAACTGTTGGAGGATATTTTGGATATCAATATATCAAACGAAACAAAACAACAGGAACAGAATGGGGAGACACATATTATTCATATTTAAAATCAGTAAAAGAAGCAGACGAAGAAAAAATAAAAAATGCTGGACTATCAAAAGACATAAAAACAGTTCAAGTTCAATTTGTCCAAGTAAAAAGTGAAGACAATCCTAAAATGATATTAACATATCAAAAAGATAACGAAAGTTATACCAACATATATTTTATAGGAGAAGAACAAAAAGTAAATGTAATTTCATACAATAATCCAACTACAGTAAAACTATTATACAATAGAGAAGCAAAAGAATATATGTGGTATTTATACTCAAAAGAACAAGATAAAAATTCTTATAAATCATTAGAAAAAATTATGAAAGAAATAAAAAGTGAAGATAATACTGAACAAAATTTAGACAATCAAGAAACAAAACAAGAACAAGAAACAGAAGCAGAGGCAAGTTATGCAGAATATACATTTAAAGATGACGAATTAAAATCTAACTTTGAAGTAGCAGATGAAGAAATTCCAGTAATATCAAAGTTTGATGAAAAATTTATTGAAACTGAAATAGATGATACTAATTTATTAGAAATAAACTTTGAAGAAAATAACGACAAGTTAAGAAAAGAACTAACTGAAACAATAAGACAATATAAAACAAAATCAGATTTAATAGAAGAGGTTAAAACAAAAACAGAAGAACAAGAAAAAATATTAGAAAATAAGAAAGAAGAAATAAAAATAGCAAAAGAAGAAAAGGCAAAAAAAGAAGATGAAGAAAAGGCAAAAGCTGAAGAAGAAGCTAAGAAAAAGCAAGAAGAAGTAGCTAAAAAAGCAGTAGAAGAAGCTAATGCAAAGAAAACAGAAGAAAATATAACTAATAAAAATAATGAAAAGCCACAAAGTACAAGTACAGTACAAGCAGGCAAATATACTTTGGTGGATAAAGCCAGAGATGGATCAGTAACCATAAAAAATGTAACAGATAATTCTATACAATTTGATATTAGTGTAGTTAATCTATTTGGAGGATATCACGTAGGACAATTGTCAGCGACAGCAACTAAAACAAGTGATAATAAATATATGTATACAACTACAGAACAAGGAAAAACATATAAATTCTATATGGAAGTTAATGGAAATAGCATAAAAGTATCTACAAGTAAAATGCTAAATGGAGACGGATTTGACCCATTCTGTGGCGTAAATGCTGCGTTTGACGGAACATACACTAAATAATTAATTGTATAAAATATAGTATCAAAAAGTATTTTATAAATTTTATTAAAATAAAAAATTAGAATAATTGGAGATATATAGAATAAATCTTCATTTATAAAGATAGGAGAATAAGAAAATGAAAAAGAAAACAATAATAATTGCATTAGCAATAGTATTAATAATTATTATATTAGGAGTTGGAGGTTACTTTGGATATAAATACATAGAAGAAAGCAAAACAACAGGAGCAGAATGGGGAGATACATATGTTACTTATTTAGAAGAAGCAAAACAAACATCAGGACCAGAGAAACTTGAAAAATATGGAATTTATGAAGGAGTAGAAAATGCAACAATCAAATTTTATCAAATAGAAGAAGAATCAGATCCAAGTATGGTAATAAAATACGACTTAAATGGAACTAAATTTTTTACAGTATGGGATATAAATAAAGAACAAAATGTACCAGATATGAAAATTGATGTAGCAAAAGATGACATTAGGTTATTATATAATATTGAAAAACAAAAATATGAATGGTATTTTTACAAAGATAGTGATGGAAACAAATTATATACAGAAGTAATACCAACAGACGAAACAAGTGGCGATGGAAAAGTAATGCATAAGGTATATGATTTTAAAAAGGAAGATTTACCAAAAAATGAAGAAGTTAAAGAAGGAGAAATTCCAACAATATCTAAGTTTGAAGAGACATTTATTGAACCTACAATTAAAGAAAGCAAAGAAATAGAAATCAATTTAAATGCAGATTCAAAAGAAATAAAAAAAGCAGTAACAGAAACAGTAAAAGAATATAAATCACAAGAACAAGGAATAACAGAAGAAGTAAAATCACAAGTAGAAGAAAAGAAAACAGAATTAAATAATAAGAAAGAGATAATAAAAAAGGCAGAAGAAGAAAAAGCTAAAAAAGAGGCAGAAGAAAAAGCGGCAGCAGAAGCAGAAGCTGCGAAAAAAGCAGCAGAGGAGGCAGCAAAAGGATTAACAGTTGGAAGTCATAAATTAAAATATGGAACATATAAATCAGATGTTTCTAAAATGGATAGTACAATGTATGGAACAATAACTTTAAATCCAAATGGAACATTTCATATAAAAGCTAATTGTGAAGGAAATTATCCATATCCTACGTTAAACTGTGATGGAACATATAAAGTAGGTCAGGTTGAGAATTCTGGAAGCTATTCAACAGGAATACATTTCACAACAAGTACAGGTGTAAAATTTATGTTTGAAGTGCTTAAAGATAATGCATTTAGTGACCAATGGCATGGATATAGCTATTCTGGGAACTAATTAGATCATTAAAATAACACATTTATGACTGTAGTTACCTTTTTATATGAATATGGATAGCGAGATATATGTCTATAGAGGTATTAAGAGATATTGAAACAAGCAGGTGATGAAAATGTTAAAAATGTTTTACCCATATGAATATGTAGAAAGTGTATTTGCTATTGACTATAATAAGTTGTATAATAACGGATATAGAGGAATAATGTTTGATATAGACAACACACTAGTACCTCATGGAGATGATTCAACAAAAGAAATTGATGAATTATTTAAAAATATACACAGTATAGGATTTAAAACTTTACTATTATCAAACAATGGGAAAGATAGAATTGAAAAATTTAACAAGAATATAGGTGCATTATATATAAGCAATTCTGAAAAGCCCAAAAAAACTAACTATTTAAAAGGTATAGAAATGATGAACATAAAAAAAGAGGAAACATTATTCATAGGTGATCAAATATTTACAGATATATATGGAGCTAATAGAAGCGGAGTAGATAATATATTAGTTAAATACATAGGGTATTACAAAAAAGAGAAAAAAGGAATAAGAAGAAATATAGAAAAAATAATTCTAAGATTATATGAAATAAACAAATCTTGTCAAAATAGACTAGGAGATATACAAAAATAGGGGGAATAAAAATGTTATGGAATAAAGATAAACTTTTTTGCGAAATTAATCCAACTTGTTATAAAATATCTTTACAAAAAGAAACTATAAAAAGACATATAAAAAATTTATTAAGTGATGAGAAAATTGCAAAAAATAAACAAGAAGAAAAATTAGATAATGTTATTTCAAGCCGTAATTGTAATTTAATAAAAAAGGGAAAGGGAATTGACCCAAGGCTTCAAGAAAATAAGGCAGTAAATATAACATTAGCAAGTAATAAAATTAATGGAATAATAATTCATCCAGGTGAAGTGTTTTCTTTTTGGAAGACTTTAGGAAACACAACAAAAAGAAAGGGGTATAAAGAAGGACGTGTAATAAGAGGAGACAAACTAGAACCAGGAGTTGGCGGAGGACTTTGCAATTTAGCAAATACAATACATTGGCTAGTTTTACATAGTCCATTAGATGTAACTGAATTCCATAGTCATTCTGATGCACTAGCTCCAGACCACGGAAAAAGAGAACCATTTAGTTCAGGTACATCAGTTTGTTATAATAGTATTGATTATAGATTTAAAAATAATACTGATCAAGACATTCAACTTCTTTTATGGTGTGATGATGAAAAGTTGTATGGAGAATTAAGAAGTGAAAAAGAATTTCCATGGACTTATGAACTAGTTGAAGAAAATCATTGTTTCCAAAAAGAGGGAGAAAAGTATTATAGAAGCTCAAAGATTTATAGAGAAGTTATTGATAAATCAACAAATGATATTTTGGAAAAGAAACTTGTTTGGGACAACCATTCAGAAGTTATGTATGATTATTCTTTAATTCCTAAAGAACAAATAAAAGATAATAATTTAGATGAAAAGACACCAGCATAAATTTGCTGGTGTTTTTTGAAATATAAGAATTTCTAATTCAATTACTCTCTAATAGCGCTTTTTTCACATTTTATAACTTGTTTCGTTATTTATATAGTTTTATTGATATAATCACACACTTTATCAATTTGTTCACTAAAAGTTCCATCAAATTTATTTTCAAAAAATGCACTACCAATAGTAAAAGTCCAAGGAGCGGCATCTTTTATTTCATCAAGCCTTTTATAACTATTTATACTACCAGCAATACAAACAGGAGCATTTACTTGTGATACAAATTCTTTGTTAAGAGTAACAGCGTCACCTGTATATCTATATCCTAATAAATCAAATCCATAAACACCTTTTTCAAGATATTTGTTGGCTTCGTTTACCATTTCTTCGATACTGCCATTAAGTATAGAAGGTCGTTCTGTAACTTGTCCGACAAATGGCATATATTTAAGATTGTGCTTTTGGCATAATTCATTGACAGAATCAAAAAACAGTGTACCCATAAGAATGTCGCATCCACATTGTATAGCTATTTTTGCTCCTTCTATACATTCTTTTTCTGTGTATTCGACTACTTCTAAAAAAGTTGTTTTGCCGCATTTTTTCATATATGCATATAATTTTTTCATTTCATCTAGAGGTAAAGGCTTTTCCTTAAATCCCCAAAAGTTTGCTTTGGAATTTTTACATTGTTCAAAAATTTCTTGGGCGTTTTTTACTGTGCAGTCATTGTATGTCAACATTACAATTAATTCTGGATTATTTTTCATAGTTTGTTGTCCCTTCTTTTTAATATTATGTCTAATTATAGTACTAAATTTATAATATGACAAGAAATTATATTGAAAAAATTTTGAATATATGTAGAATTTAGAAAAAGATATGATATAATCATAACAAATAACTAAATGTGAGGTAAGAGATGTATACATTAGAAGAAATAGAAAAGTATACAAATGGAACAATAATAAATGGAGACAAGAAAACAATATTAAAGAGATATTCAGTAAACAATAAACACAAAAAAGGCGAATTTTTTATTCCTATTATATTTCACGAAATTGATAGAGAAAAATATGTAATAGATTCAGTAAAAGCAGGTGGAATAGGATTTATAATAAATAAAAACTCACAAAGATACGAAGAAATAATACAAAGTGCAAAGAAAATAAATCCTAACATTTGTATTATTGAAGTAGAAGGTGTAAATAAAGCATTATATCAATTAGGATTAGAAAGTAGAAAAAGAAATATAGATAAACCCATAATAGCAGTAACAGGAAGTGTTGGAAAATCGACTTTAAGCAACTTAATTGCAAAAATTTTAGAAACTGAAAAAAAGGTATTATATGATTTTAACAATCAAAATAACAATACAAAGTGGCACATATCTCAAACATTAATGGACTTTGAAAATTATGAAATGGCTGTAATTGAATTGGGAATTAGTAGAATAGGAGTTATGACACAACTATCAAAATTAGTAGAGCCATCAATTACAGTAATCAACAGTATTGGAACAGCACACTTAAACAACTTTAAAACGATAGAAACAACTTTGAAAGAAAAGTTGCATATTACAGACTATATAAAAGATAAAAAAATATTATTTATAAATGCAGATGATGCATATTTACAAAAAGTAGAAAAAACTAATTTATATGATATAAGAAAGTATAGTTTAAGAGAAGCTTATGATATTAAAGAATATGAAGGAAAACCAAGTTTTAAAACTAAAATATATGGAAAAGAAACTGAATTTAATCTTGATTTATATGGAAAACATCATATATCTAACATTATCTTAGCAATAAAAATAGGAGAAATCTACAATATAAGCTATGAAAATATTGTAAAAGCAATCAATAGTTTTAAAGCAATTGATGGAAGATTTAAAGTAATAAAGAACAATCAAAAAAATATAACAATAATAGATGATGCATATAACTCTAGTTTGATTGCTGCAAAATTTGGATTAGAAATAGCAAACAAAATAGAAAGTAAGAGAAAGATTGCTGTTTTAGGAAAACTAGGAGAAGAATCTCATAAGATGAATGAAGAACTTGGAAAATTTTTTGAAAATCTGGAATTTGATTATCTTTTTACAACAGGAGAATATGCAGAAAATTTAATCAAAGGTGCAGAAAAATTTTTAAAGAAAGAAAATATAAAATGTTTTAAAGAAAAGAATTCTCTAATGTCAGAACTTGATAAAACAGTTGAAGAAGGTGACTTGATTTATATAAAAGCTGCTAATTCAGAACATTTTAATGAAATAGTAAAATATTTTAAGGAGAAGTATGGAATATTATAGGAATTGAAATTATGTTGGAAAGTTTGAAATTGGCATTACTTCAATTGTTGTTTTAGTAAATAAAGGAGATAATATTAAAATTTTAAGATAAGGTAGTAGGCAGATTTCTTTGAAAACACGAATGCTATAATATTTGGGCATGGAGATAAATATGCTAAACAAGAAGTTGTTTCTCATTTCAATAAAAAGTTAAAAAATGTACCAGCATTTTATTTGAAAAGAGGAAGAGCATTTAGAGTTACTACAGACGGAGTTAAATATGAATAAGTTGTTTTACGGTGGCTTTATAAAGCCACCGTTGAATATTTTAAAGAGAAACTTTAATTAAATTACTTGATAAATAGGAGGAGAGTTGATAAAATAAAATAGATTTAGAGAATAATAAGAATAATTTATTAAAAACAATATAAAAATAATAAAAGAAAAATCCAATTAATAGATGGAGGAATATAATGAAAAAAACACTATTACGAATAGAAGGAATGACATGTAGTGCATGTTCAAATGGGCTAGAAAAATACCTAAACAAGCAAGAAGGCATACTAAATTCTAGCGTAAACTTAGTAATGGCAAATGCATTAATAGAATATGACGAAACAATTTTAGACATTAACCAAATAGAACAATTTGTAAAAAAAGCAGGATTTAAAAGCTTAGGGTTATATGATGCAAAAGTAGAAGAAAACAAAAACAATAAACAAAAAATAGAATTTATTATATATACAATATTAGCAGTAATTTTATTATATATATCAATGGGACATATGGTAGGACTACCAATATTCAATTTTATAAATATGCATCACAATCCAATGAATTACACAATAACATTACTTATACTAACAATTATATTTGTTATATATGGATTTGACATTATAAAAAACGGAATAAAGAACTTAATCCACAAATCACCAAATATGGACACACTAGTTGGAATAGGAGTAATAAGTAGTATATTATATAGTTTATACAGTATGGTAATGATTTCAAAAGGCAGTAACGAATATGTGCATCACTTATATTTTGAAACAGCTGCAATTGTAATATATTTTATAAAATTAGGAAGATATGTAGATGGAATAAGTAAAGACAAAACAAAAGATGCTATTCAAAAATTAGTACAAATAACTCCTAATAAAGCAATTATCAAAGTAGATGGAAAAGAAAAAGAAGTAACATTAGATGAAATAGAAAAGGGAGATATAGTTATTAGCCATGCAGGAGAAAAAATAGCAGTTGATGGCGAAATAGTAGAAGGAAAGGCACATTTAGACGAATCATTAATAATAGGAGAAAGTAAGCCAGTAAATAAAACCATAGGAAATAAAGTAATTGCAGGAAGTATGAACTTTGATGGATATTTAGAATACAAAGCAGAAAAAATAGGAAAAGAATCAACTATATCACAAATTGTAAAACTAGTATTAGAAGCAACAAACACAAAAGCACCAATAGCAAAAATAGCAGACAAAGTAAGTGGATATTTTGTACCAATTGTTATAATAATTGCGATAATAACATTTATAGTATATTTAATATTAGGATTTGAAGTAAGTGAAGCAATTGCAACATTTGTCACAGTATTAGTAGTAGCATGTCCATGTGCACTAGGACTTGCAACACCACTTGCAATAGTTGTAAGTGAAGGAGTTTGTGCTAACAAAGGAATCTTAGTTAAAAAAAGTGAAACATTAGAAAATGCGGAAAAAATAAATACAATTGTATTTGACAAAACAGGAACACTAACATATGGAACATTAAAAATATCAAAAATATTTAATTATAGTAGTTTAGAAGAAAAAGAACTATTACAAATAGCAGGAAGCCTTGAAGCAAAATCAACACATCCAATAAGTAAAGCATTTGACGAATACTTAAAGAAAAATAAAATACAGCAATTAGAAGTAAAAGAATTCGAAAACATAAGTGGGTTAGGAATTACAGGAAAAATAAATGAAAAAGAAATAATACTAGGAAACAGCAAAATATTAGAACACTTTTCAATAGAAAATAAACATAAACAAAACGAAAACCAATTGACAAATGAGGGGAATAGTATTATATATGTAGTAGAAAATAAAAAAATAATAGCACTAATAGGAGTAAATGACATAATAAGAGAAAACATTGAAAATGTAATAAAAACATTAAACGAAAAAAACATAGAAACAATCATACTAACAGGAGACAATGAACAAACAGCAAACATAATAGCACAAAAAATCGGAATAAAAACAGTAATAGCAAATGTAATGCCAACAGAAAAAGCAAACAAAATAAAAGAACTAAAACAACAAGGAAAAGCAGTAATAATGTGTGGAGATGGAATAAACGACAGCCCAGCATTAGCAATAAGTGACATAGGAATAAGCGTAAACAGTGGAACAGACATAGCGATGGATTCATCAGATGTCATCTTAATGAAAAACGACCTAAGCAAAATAATAGACTTAATAAAAATAAGTAAAAAAACAATTAGAAACATAAAACAAAACCTATTTTGGGCATTTTTCTACAATAGTTTAATGATACCAATATCAATAGGAATACTAAAACCAATAGGAATAAGCATAAACCCAATGATAGCAGGAATAAGTATGGTAATAAGTAGTTTAACAGTTATAGCAAACAGTTTAAGACTTAAAAAATGAGACACTTGGGACGGTGCAAAAATGTCTCATAATTAACTCGAAAAATGTCGAAAGTGAAATAAAAATTACAATTAAATATTAGAAAAGACAGATAATGACACACTCTAAATTTATTCTAAAATACAAAAAGTTTAGAATACACTCGAAACTATTTGACGAAATCAAAATGTTATGATAAAATAAATATAGAATGGCAGAAAGGAAACAAAAGTATGATAAAGCGTGAAATGTATTTAGATAAAATAAGAAATTCATATGATAGTGAACTTATAAAAATAATAATTGGTGTTAGACGTTCTGGAAAATCTGTATTAATGTTGCAAATAATAGATGAATTAAAGCAAAGAGGAATTGACGAAGAGCATATTATATACATTAATTTTGAGGATTATGACTATACAGATTATACAAAACCAAAAGAATTCAATAAATATGTAAAAGACAAAATTAAAGATAAAAAGAAATATTATTTGTTTTTCGATGAAATTCAAAATGTACAAGATTTTGAAAAAGTAATAAATTCATTCAGAGCGACAATGAATGTAAGTATATTTATAACAGGCTCTAATAGTAAAGTGCTGTCTGGTGATTTATCAACATATTTAGCTGGTAGATATATTAGCATAAGAATGATGCCATTTACATTCTCAGAATATTTAGAATTACAAAAGAGTCGAGGGATAATAAAAGATAAAGATGAAAGTTTTCTAGAATATATAGAATGGGGAGGTATGCCTCAAATATATAATTCTACAAGTATTCAAGAAAGAAAAATGTATTTGAAGGATTTATATAATACAGTTATTTTAAAGGACATTGTTGAGAGAAATGTTATCAAAGATGTAAATCTTTTAAATAGAGTAATTCAATTTATGATAGAAAACATTGGTGGAGTAATATCTGCTAATTCTATAACAAAGTTTTTAAAAAGTGATAATATAACAACAAGTGTTGATACAATTTTAAATTATATTGAATATATCAATAATTCGATGATTGCAAATAAAGTAAGTAGATATAATATAAGAGGAAAATCAGTAATGACATTACTTGAAAAATATTATTTAGCAGATTTAGGATTGTTACAAATTAAAAATACTCCAATAGAAAAGAAAATAGGAGGAAGATTAGAAAACATAGTGTACAATGAATTAATAGCTAGAGGATATGATGTATATATAGGAAAAACTGATAATGGAGAAATAGATTTTGTTATAGATAATTTTGGAGATAGATTTTATATTCAGGTAGCAGATTATTTATCAAGTGATGAAGTTGTAGAAAGAGAATTTGGTGCATATAAAAATGTTGCTGACAATTTTCCTAAATACGTTATTACAATGGATAAGATAAATTATAGCCGAGATGGCATAATTCATAAAAATATAATTGATTGGTTATTAGAAAAATAAATTGAGGAGGAAAATAAAATGTTTGGAGGAAACAAAATAACAAAAATAATAGAAATAGAAGGGATGAGTTGTGGACACTGTTCTAAAAAAGTGGAAACAGCATTAAGTGAACTAAAGGAAGTCAAAAGTGTAAATGTAAGTTTAGAAGAGAAAAAAGCAGAGGTTATTTTAAAACAAGAAGTGGATAATGATGTGCTAAAAAATATTATTGAAGAATTAGGATATAAAGTAGTTAATATAAAATAAATTGAAAACTTGCCACTGGTTCTGGTTGCTACTGGTTCTGCTACTGGTTCCGGGTTTAAATGGCAAGTTTTTATAATAAGCGGTAATAATTAAATAATAAAGGGAGAACGAACAATATATGGAGATATGGGATTTATTAGATGAAAAAGGTAATAAAACAGGCAAAACAATGATAAAGGGAGAAGGTATTCCAAAAGGACAATATCATTTAGGTGCAGATGTATGGATTATAAACTCTGAAAATAAAATTTTAATACAAAAACGATCTGCTAAGAAAAAACTATCTCCAAATGTATGGGGAATGACAGGAGGTTCAGTAGTTAAAGGAGAAAAAAGTTTACAAACGATAGAAAGAGAGACATTAGAAGAATTAGGAATAAAGTTAAATATGGATAATATACAATTAGTAAAACATTATAGAACTGGAAATGTATGGTTAGATACATATTTAACAAAACAAGATATCAATTTAGAAGATATCGTTATGAGAGTGGAAGAAGTAAGTGAAGTAAAATGGGCAACATATGATGAAATAGAAGAATTGTATAAAAACAATCAATTTATAGAAAATAGATGGGAATTTGTAAGAAATGTAATAAAATGTGCTCTATATATAGGAAAAGAAATAAAAGTAGAAATAGACAGGCCAATTGGTAGTACTCACCCTAAATATCCTAATTTTAAATACACAGTTAATTACGGATTTGTTCCTAATACAATTAGTGGCGATGGTGAAGAAATAGATTGTTATGTGTTAGGAGAAAATAATCCATTAGATGAATATATAGGAAAGTGTATTGCAGTAATTCATAGGATGGATGAAGATGATGATAAACTAATAATAGTTCCAGAAGGTAAAGAATTTTTAAAAAGAGAAATAAGAGCACTTACAGATTTTCAGGAAAGATATTATAAAAGTACAATTATAATGTAAAGTTGCCATTTGGGATGGGTCTTTTTGGCAATTACTGTTTATTATAAAAACTTGCCATTTAAACCCGGAACCAATGGCAACTTTTACTTAGTCCGCGTCTCCAAGTAGAAAAACTTTTTTTACATATAACCTGTTTGCAAATGATTGGACAACATTTCTTAAAAGATATTGTTCTTGAGTAAGTTTGTTGCTGTCAATGTAGTTTTTTCCAACAAATGTTAGTTTAATAGCTTTTTCTAATTCGTTGCAAAACAAATTATAGGCTTGATCAGTAGGTGAAGTTTTTATAGCAAGTTCAATTAGTTTTTTTATGTCTTCCATACTGTATACTTGTTTTAAGATAAATATTACAAATAGATATGCTATATGTTCTTTGTTGTACTTTTTATTGATAGGTGCTTTTACTACCCCATGTTTTACATAGTTGTTAATCATAGTTTTTGTTATAAATTTATTTTCTTTTTCATTTTCTTCTTTTATAAAATTAGTTAAATAACTTTCTAATAAAGTTACAACTTGGTCTAAATATAAGTCAACATTAGGCAGTTCTCTCCATCTTGGAAGATGAAAGTTTTCTATTTTTTTATTATATTCAATTTCAGTTTTCATAATATATCCCCCTAAAAAGACTAGTATAATAGTGATTATAGTTTAATATAATAAAGTTATAATATCATTTTTAGAAGACTTAGTCAACTACTTGACATGCTATATTACATGTGATAATCTAGTATCAGATACTAGATTGGAAAAATATATAAAATTTATATTAATAGACTTTATGAACATATTATACGAGGAGTTATTGTTATGAAAGAAATGAAATACCTTGAAGCTACTGAATTTGAAAATATAAAAGAACTTATGTATAATTCAGCAGAAAAATATAAAGATAATACAGCTTTTATATTAAAAGAAAAGCAAGAAAAAGAAGTAACTTATAAAAATATTAGCTATGGAAAATTTTTAGAAGATATAAATGCTTTAGGAACAAAATTTTATGATTTAGGATTTAATAATAAGAGAGTAGCTATAGTTGGTAGAAATAGTTATGGATGGGTATTGACACATCTAGCGAATTTATTAGGTGGAATAGTTTCGATACCATTAGATAAAGAATTACAAGTAGATGAATTAGAAAGTTGTGTTTTAAGAAGTAAAGCAGATGTAGTTGTATTTGATGAGAAATATATTGATAATATAAAAGAAATACAAAATAGAAACAATGTAAAAACAGAGCATTATATTTGTATGCACAAATTAGATGGATACTTAAATATTGAAGAACTTACAAAACAAGGTGAAGAATTAATTGCAAATGGAAATAAAGAATATATTGAAACAGAAATAGATTGTGATAAAATGAATATTTTATTATTTACATCAGGAACAACATCAAAATCTAAAGCTGTAATGCTATCACAAAAAAACATTGCATCAAACATATATGGAATGCAACAAGTGGAAGCATTATATAGTACAGATATAAATTTAGCATTTTTACCATTCCACCATGTATTTGGTTCAACAGGAATGATTATGATGCTTGCATGTGGATTAGCAACGGCTTTTCCAGATGGTTTAAGATATGTAGCTCAAAATTTAAAAGAATATAAAGTATCTGTATTTGTTGGAGTGCCATTATTAGTTGAGGCAATTTATAAAAACGTAGAACAAGGTATAGAAAAGCAAGGAAAAACAAAAACAGTAAATTTTGCAAAGAAGATAAGTAATCTACTACTAAAATTACATATTGATATAAGAAGAAAATTGTTTAAGCAAATTCATAATGAACTAGGTGGACATTTAAGATTTGTAATATCAGGAGGAGCACCTTTAGACAAAAAAGTTGCTAAAGGTTTTAATGAAATAGGAATGGAAGTAGTTCAAGGATATGGACTAACAGAAACATCACCTGTTATAGCAGCTGAAAATTATATGATTAAAAAATGTGGCTCAATTGGAATTCCTATGCCTAATGTTGAAATTGAATTTGACAACAAAGATGAAAATGGAATAGGAGAGCTAAAAGTAAAAGGTCCAAATGTAATGATAGGATATTATGAAAATGAAGAAGCAACAAAAGAAGTAATTAAAGATGGTTGGTTTCATACAGGAGATTTAGGATATGTTGACAAAAATGGTTATATCTTTTTAACTGGTAGACAAAAAGATATGATTGTTTTAAAAAATGGTAAAAAGGTATTTCCAGAGGAATTAGAGATATTAATTAATAGACTAGATATTGTGGAAGAATGTATGGTGTTTGGAATGCCTAATGTAAGTAATAAAAATGATGTCAAACTGTCTGTTAAAATTGTGTATAATAAAGATGTAGCAAAAGAAAAATATCCAGATAGTTCAAAAGAACAATTGGAAGAAATAATTTGGGAGAAAATTAAAGAAATTAATAAAACATTTCCACCATATAAGTATATTAAAAATATGATTTTAACTGATAAAGAACTTATTAAAACAACTACTAAAAAAGTTAAAAGAAATGAAGAAATGAAAGAAATTTTAAAATCAAATTAATATATTAATAAAACAAGTTATGAAAGATGAAAGAAGTTTTTCTATGTAACTATTTAGGCTTAGTAATCTAAAATAGCGCTAAAGAGTTTATATTTCAATATTTTGAAGTGAAATTGTGGGGACCGTTTTAGAAAATGTTTGAGCTTTAGCGAAATACATTTTCTTAAATGGGGATAACGTAAAAATATTGAAATATAAACTCTTGGGAGCGAGTAGATAATTGCAGTCTAAATAGTTACTTTTCTATAGTAATTATAACATTAAGCATATAAAAACTTTTATAACTTGTTTTATTAGTTATATGACTTTATGATATATAAAATCCATTACAATTAAAACTATAACATCTAATATAAAAAAACATTACAAATCAATTTTATTATAAATACTAGCAATATTTCCTGTTTGTTCACCAGTAGCAATTGTAAAAGGATAAAAATTATTTTTTGCTAACCACTGATAAACATCATACGAATGATTACAACTCATAGTATAAGCATCTTTTAAAAATTGTCTTAATTTAGGATTTGTTGCTTCCATAGAAGCAATTGCATACTCTTTACCAGCACGTTTTAAAGTTAAAAAATAAGACAAAGCAATTTCTCTATCATTAAAAGTTTGTACATTAGTATTAACTGTTACAGGAGTAGCAGATTTAGATTCGTTTACATCTTCTGTAAAAATTGAAGTATTTAATTGAGGGACATTTAATTTTCCATCAGCAGTGTCAACATTTTTTACAAATTCTACTTTTTTGTTGTAGTCTTCAACATGAATAGGAAAATGAGTATTTAATAAATTTTTTAGTTCTTCGTCTTGAACTTGATTTTTAAATAGTGACATACAAGTAATTGTATTTACACAGCTTAATATTAGTTCATTTAAATAACTTAATTCACAGATTGTTAATTTCATATTTAATTTCATTCCTTTCTAAGGCATAAATCTGGTTGAAAAAGAATTAACCTATTATAGTATGTCCAATTATTTAAATAGTATCCAATAATTCTTTTCTAAAATTTATTAAATCAGAAAAGGCAATATGAATATTTTTTGCTTCAAGTCTTAAAAGACTTTCGGCCTTTTCTATTATTTCTTTCTGCAAAGGCATTGAAATAGTTACATCATTATTTTTAACTTGATATTTTTCTTCAATATATTGGGGAGTGGTTGGAAACATATTTTGTATTAAAAATACAGCATTTTCATCTTTAACAATACCAAATACAAAATTTAAAGGTTCACGATTTATCTTTTCTTTCTTTTTTTCATAAATAGTTTTATATTTTTTGTACTGCTTGGAAATTGGAACAAACCATATTATATTTTCGTTTGTTTTATCCTTGAAACAAAAATAACAAGGTCTTTTATTTCCAGTCTCTTTATTTTCCATTAAATTATATTTAGCACCATATTCTTTAATAAATTCATTACTTATAAAGTAAAATTTTCCATTTTCTATTTGCATGTAGTTTCCTCCTAATTATTACAAAATGGGAGTTATCTTTAAAAGAAAACCCCCATATACATTTTTTAGCTTGCCCTATTTATTGGACACTGCAAGCCGTGTCCTCCATTTGTTAAACCTATCCTATTTACCGACACTATAGGTCGTGTCCTCCATTTTTGTAATATTAGTATAACACAAAAATATAATGTTTGCAATAATTTTCGTGTTATTTACTAATATAGTATTAGTATTGTTAGATAAAAGTGATATTATACAATTTTAATAAATATAAACAAATATAACATAATATGACTTTTTTAGTTGATAAACCTAAAGCAAAGTGATAAAATAGCAAAGAGGTGATTACACAAAAAATGGTACGAATAGGAAAAAAAGTAGAAGGCAAAAAATACACAAAAAGAGTAGCAGCATATATGAAGTTTGAACAGATATATTATTAAGGAGGAATTATAAGATGAGTTTAGTATTAAAAAATGTATCAAAAACTTTTGTAGACAAAAAAGTAGTAGATAACATTTCACTAAAACTAGAAAAACCAGGAGTTTTTGGACTACTTGGAACAAATGGAGCAGGAAAAACAACAACAATAAGAATGATATTAGGAATCATTAAAAAAGGAAGTGGAGAAATTACATGGAATGGAAAAGCAGTAGAAAGAAAACATGTTAATTTTGGATATTTACCAGAAGAAAGGGGAGTATACCCAAAAGTAAAAATACAAGACCAATTAATGTATTTTGCAAGTTTAAAAGGAATGGACAAAACAGAAGCATTACAATCAATAGAAAAATGGGCTAAAAAACTAAAAGTAGAAGAATACTTACAAATGCCAGCAGAAAAACTATCAAAAGGAAACCAACAAAAAATACAATTTATGACTGCTGTAATACATAATCCAGAACTAATAGTGCTTGACGAACCATTTAGTGGTTTAGATCCAGTTAATACAGAAATACTAAAAAACATTATTATCGAACTAGTAGCAGAAGGAAAATACATAATTATGTCTGCACATCAAATGGCAACAATTGAAGAATTCTGTACAGATATATTAATATTAAATAAAGGAAAAACAGTTTTACAAGGAAACTTAAAAGAAATCAAAGAAACATATCCAGCTAATCGTGTTGAAATTGACACAAACAAAGATATAAAATCTTATATAAAGAAGTTTGATTTAAAAATTGAGAACGAAAAAGACAATCAATATGTAATCAAAATTTCAGAAGAAGAAAAGGCACGTGAACTTTTAAGCGAGTTAGTAAATAATAAAATAGAAATAAGCAAATTTGAAATTAAGAAACCAACATTAAATGACATTTTCATAGAAAAGGTAGGTGAATAAAATGAAAGATTTAATAACAGTAATGAATTTTACAATAAAAGATATGGTAAAAAGAAAATCTTTTGTTATTTCTACTATTATAATCTTAGTATTAGTAGTAATTGGATTTAATGTACCAAATATAATTAAATCTATAAAAGGAGAAGACACACAAGACAAATTAGTAATTCTTGATAAAGAAAACATTTTTGAAGGCTCTTTAGAAATGTTAAAAAATGTAGATTTAGATTATGAAATAAATATTGACACACAATCAAACGAAGAACAAATAAAAGAAAAAATAGAATCAGAAGAAATTGAATCCGCAATTATAATAGAAAAATCAGACGAAAATATAAAAGTTCGTTATGTTGTAAAAAATACAAATATGATGGATGGAGTACCAGAAAGCATTATAAACACTTTAAATACTATGTATTCTAATTTACAAATTAGCAAATTAGGTTTAACTACAGAACAATTACAAGCTATTGCTCCTAATTTTGACTTTAGCTTAGAACAAACAGAAGAACAAAAAGCAAGTGGAAATATATTAGCAATGATGTTACTTTCTTTGGTACTATTTTATGCAATTTACTTCTGTGCATATCAAGTATCAAGTTCTATTACAACAGAAAAAACATCAAAAATTATGGAGACACTAGTAACATCTACAAGTCCAAGAACAATTGTAATAGGAAAAACATTAGGTATAGGAATTGTTGGACTATTACAAATGATTGTTATTGTAGCAACTGCAATAATTAGTGCAAAGGCATTTTTAGAGCCAGGAATGATTGATAAAGTATTAGATATGTCAAATATAACACCATACTTAGGATTTGTTACAATTATCTATTTCTTATTAGGATATTTTGTATATAGCTTATTATATGCTTTAACAGGATCTACTGTAAGCAAGCCAGAAGATATTCAATCTGCAAATGGACCTGTTGCAATATTAGCTGTTGTAGGATTTTATTTATCATATTTTACAATGATGAATCCAACAAGTGAACTAAATGTATTTGCTTCATTATTTCCAATATCATCACCTTTCTGTATGCCATTTAGAGTGATGATGGGATTGGCAAGCGTGACAGATGTAATAATATCAGTTGCTATTTTAGTTGTAACAATACTTATTATTGCTCAAGTTGCAATTAAAATATATTCAAATGCGATTTTGAATTATGGTACAAAAATGAGTTTAAAAGATATTGTTAAAATGTATAGAGATAAAAATAGTTAATATTTCATTATGATTCATAGCTTATTTATATTTACTTTACTAAAGAGTTATAATATATTATTTTTTATCCATTCCTAAAAAATAAATATTAATACTTTCTTAAATCTATTTATTAGTAACACCATATATGTTAGTATAAAAGTATAATAAAAGTTAAAAAGGAGGTATTAATTTGCATAGAATAGAAGCATATATTAGACTAGCCTTGATATTTATTGTTATAATAAGTATTTTATATATACCCATATTATTATTTCTAAGAAAAAAAGGAAAGAGCGTAATTAGGCAGCTAGGATATATAGGATTAATTTGCTCAATATTTCTCATTATATTTGCTACTATTTTATTTGTACCAATTAACTTTCAGCCAGAAGAATATATTTTAAATATTAAGCCACTTAATTGGATAGGAAATACAGACAGCATTCAACAAGTTATTGTTGAAAAAGTACCAAATATAATGTTGTTTATACCATTAGGATTCTTTATACCAATAGTATTAGAAAATAAAAGGAAGCTATACAAAACAACTTTTATTTCATTGTGTATAACATTTAGTGTTGAGTTTTTTCAATACTTTATAGGGCGTTCTTCTGATATTGATGATATTATAACAAATATTCTAGGAGCTATTATTGGTTATGAAGTTTTCAAAATATTAAGTAAACTCTTAAAGGATAAAAAATGGTGGAATGAATTTAAAGGCAGATAATTTATTGAAAATTATCTGCCTTTATGTTATTATCTAATCGTAAATTACTATATATACTAAATTTTTATAGAACAAAGGAGAAACAATGAAAAGCAGTTTTTTAGGAAAAACACTAAAAGGAACAAAATATTATATAGCATTAACACTAATACTAAGTGCAATATATTCAAGATTAGTAGTATATGTACCAATGTTCATACAATACGCACTAGATGGAGTAATATCAGGAAATGAAAATGTTATACCATCTTGGATAAGACAACTATTCTTTTCTAATGAAAAGATAGGAAAAATCATTACACTTGTAATTATATTAATACTAGTAAACCTATTAATATTTGCAGTAAACTATATAAAAAGTAAAGCCAATACAAAATTCAACTTGAAAATAAATAGAAATATAAAACAAATAATATTAGAACATATACCAAAAATAGAATATATGGAATTTAGTAATATTGACAAATCAAATGTTATACAAAGGGTAAACAATGATGCCGCAACATATGCAGAGTTTTTTAACTCACAAATAAACTTGTTTTTAGATACAATATTTATTTCAATATTTGCGATAATACAAACATTTTCATTAAATATTGTGGTAGGAATATTTATAGTGATGATATGTATTATTATTGCTATTTTATCAATATGGCAATACAAAGTATCAAGACCATTAATTGAAGATACGGTAGAGATGAATAAAGAGATAATAAATAAAACAACAGTAAGTATAGAAGAATCAAAAATGTTAAAAATTTTTAACAGAAGAGATAAAGAAATAAAAGATTTTAAAAAACTAAACAATGAATGTAAAGAAAAAGAAATGAAATTTCAAAAATATAAAACAATTTATACAATATTAGTTCATTCAATTAGAAATTTTAAAGAGCCGTTTATACTGTTATATGGTGGGATTTTAGTAGTAAATAGTCAATTAACATTAGCAGAAATATCTATTTTATTAAGTTATGCAACTAAAATAACTAATTCAATATATAATTCATCAGAAAAAATAGCTTTTTTAAATGAATTTATTGTAGCATATAAAAAGCTTTCAAAATTAATGAAACGCAAAGAAGATATTGAGAAAAATCCAGATATAAATTTAAGTGGAGATATTATATTTAAAAATGTAACAATAAAAATACAAGAAAATGTTATACTAAAAAATCTTAATTTTACAATTCAGCAAGGAAAAAACATTGCAATTGTAGGAGATAATGGAACAGGAAAGACAATAATTGCAAAAACTCTAATTGGTTTTTATGAATATGAAGGAGAAATTTATATTGGAAAAAACAACATAAATGAAGTAAGTAAAAAAAGTTTAAGAGATTACATAGGAGTTGTTTTACAAGATACATATCTTTTTACAGATACAATTAAAAATAATATAAATGTAAAAGACAAAATTATAAGTAATGAAGAAATTATTAATGTATGTAAATTAGCAGATGTATATGAAGATATCAAATGTTTTGATGAGAATATAGATTATATGATAGGAAAGGGTGGTAACAATATATCAGGAGGTCAAAAACAAAGAATTGCCATTGCAAGAACATTATTATTAGATAATCAATTTATTATATTTGATGATTCTTTATCTAAACTTGATACAAAAACAAAAATAACTATATTAAACAACATTATAAATATAAAAAGAGGAACAATTATTATTTCACACGATACAGAGATCATGAAAAAGTGTGATAAAGTTTTATTTATTGATGAAAACACAATTAAAGAAGGAACGCATAATGAGTTAATGGAAAAAAGCAACAATTATAAAAACATTATAGAAAATAGTCAAAATAAAATATTAGAAGAAGAGGAAATTTAATAATGTTACAAGAAATAATAAAAAGATATAAAAAGCAAACAATTAAAATTGCTGTAGCAAGAACTTTAACAAGTGTTATGGTTGTTACTTTTATTGCATTTATGCTAATAATGGTTGAATATGCTATTCCAAGTAAAAATATAAAGTTAATTATACAATTAGGAATTATGTATTTTGCTGTTAATATTGTAAGGACGATTGTTACACTATATGAAAGTGTATGGCATAATATTTTTGAAAAAGAACTAGAAGCAGATTACAGAGAAAAAATTTTTGTAAAGTTGCAGAATATAAAACAAAATGAAATAGATAAAATTAGAGTTGGCGAAATACTAGAAAATATAATTAATGACACAAAAGAATTTGGAAAATATTATACACAAGGTATAACAAGAGCATATTTTGGAGGAGTATTAAGATTAATTGGAACTTTAGCAGTACTAATGTATTTAGACATTCCAATTGTAACAATAACTTTTATAATTTATATAATTGGTTTTTTCGTTGCATTTTTATTTAACAAAAAATCAATTCAATATACAAAATTGAAAAGAGAAGCAAATGCAAAAATACTAAACTGGTCAAATGAACAAGTACAAGGATATCAAACAATTAAAGCTTTAGAAATACAACAACAAAGAATGAAAGAAATACGAGTATTAATTAGCAACTATGAAAAAGCTGTAAATAAACTAGAAAGAAATATTAGAACATATACTTGTATATATGACTTTATAGTTTCATTTGTATTAGTTATTACTATGTTAATAGGAAGTATAAATGTAGAAAGTGGAATTTTATCATATGGTGCATTAATAATACTTGCAAGATATATTGACTCGCCAGAAGTGTATGCTAAATGGTTTATAGAAGGATTTCAAATACGAAATATAAGCAAGATTTCATATGAAAAGATACAAGATATTTTAAATAAGCAAGAGGAAGAAATTGATATAGGAGAAAAGTTAGACAAGGTCGAAAATATAGAGTTTGAAGATATAAACTTTTCTTATGATAAAAAACATAATACTTTAAATAATATATCGTTTAAAGTAAATAAAAATCAAAGTGTAGCATTAGTTGGAAGAACAGGAAGCGGGAAGACAAGCTTAGTTAATTTGATTTGTAGATTTTATGATTTAGAAGATGGAAAAATTTTAATTAATGGAAAAGACTATAAAGAATATAGTATTAGGAGTTTAAGGGATAAAGTAGGTTATATTATGCAAAAAGTAGTAATATTTGATGGAACTATTTTGGAAAATATTAACTATGCTAATAAAGATATTTCCAAAGATGAAATTATTGAAATATGTAAAAAGATGAATTTGCATAATAAAATTATGTCTTTAAAAGATGGATATGAAACAAAAATTAGTAATGATACAAATGTTTTTTCAGCAGGAGAAAAGCAATTACTGAATTTTACAAGAATAATGGTGGAAAATCCTGAAATTATTATATTAGATGAAGCAACCGCTTCTCTTTCATATGATTCTGAGATGTTGGTAAGAGAGGCTATTGAAGAGATTACAAAAGGAAGAATTAGTTTTATTATTGCTCATAGGTTATCTACTATTAGGAAATGTGATAAAATTTTGCTTATGCAAGATGGGAAAGTGATTGAAGAGGGGAATCATAATGAGTTAATTGAAAAACAAGGGGAGTATTATATATTAGTAAATGCATGAAAATAAACAAGTTTTCAAATTTCCATAAAAAGGTTGTCTTTTAAAACATAGAGGTATATAATTAACAAAGAAAAAATATTATATAAAAATCACATAACACGCACAACTTTTCAAAAGATTTTATATAAAAGAAAAGGGGAAAAAATGAAAAGAAAACTAAAATTAGGAATATTAATAATAAGTGTTTTATTAATAGGAATAGTTCTAAAATCAGTCACATCAATAGCAACAACAGATAATACATATTATACAATTAATAATCAAATACCATTACGAACAACACAAGTAATGGAACAATATGGTTACCATTGTGATAGAACAACAGCATATTTATTTGATAATGGAAATAATACATTAGACAAGATAGATATAAAAAATGGTAAAATTTACATAATGAAACTAAATTCTTCATTCGAGAAAATTAGTGAAAAAGAAATAAACACAGAACTATCAGAAGTTGGTGGTATTTATTCAGGAAAAAGCTACAATTTTGTAGTATATGGACAAGACAACAAAAGTAAAAACAATAATGCAGAAGTTATAAGAGTTGTAAAATATTCTAAAGATTGGAATAGATTGGGTCAATGTTCTATAAATAATATAAATACAACTATACCATTTGATGCTGGTAACTGTAGAATGTCAGAAAAAGACGATAAACTAATTATACACACTAGTCATGAAATGTATAGTGGACATCAAGCAAACTTAACACTTGCAATAAATCAATCAAATATGCAGAGAACATTTATAAATTCTGGTACATCATCATCTGGAGCATCAGGATATGTTAGCCATTCATTCAATCAATTTGTAACAGTAGATGGAGAAAATTACTATACAGTAGACCATGGAGATGCATATCCTAGAGGAGTAGTTATATGCAAATTCAATGTGGCAGATTTAAGCAAAACTAATGTACCTAAACCAACTACTTATGCTAATGTTTTTGTAGCAGAAGGTGCAGCAGGTGATAATACTACAGGACTTAGTATAGGAGGTTTTGAACTATCAGATAATAATTGTTTAGTAGTCGGAAATTCAGTAAGGCAAATAAGTGATGGAAAAAATAATTATGAAAAAAGAAATGTATTTTTAACAGTTACGCCTAAAAACGATATTAGTAGAGCAAAGACAAAAACAATATGGTTAACTAATAATGACAATGCAGGAAAAGTAAATACAACAATTCCATATATAGTTAAATTAAACAATAATAGATTTTTAATAATGTGGTCATTAGATGGAAGAAAAAACTATGGAAAAGTTCAAATGATAGTAGTTGATGGAAACGGAAACAAACTTACAGATACTATAACATTGGGAGGAATGCTTTCATATTGTAAGCCAATAGTATTTAATAACAAAGTAGTGTGGTATTCAGCAACTTCAGAAATAGAAAAAACAATATTCTTTCATATAGATGCTTCTACAAATGCAAAAGTTAATAGTTATAATAATAAAAACCTAATAAACTATCAAGGAACAGAACATTTTGATTTAACAGAAAATATAAATGGTGCATTTATTTTAGGAACTTATGATGACAGTTCAGAAAATTTAGTTTTGCCATATGTAGATTACCCATGGATAAAAATGAGTCTTAGGTCAGCAACATTTAAAGATTGTACAAAAGTAAAAAATATAACGATTCCAGGACAATATGGAAGGTCAACAGCTTTTAGAGGTGAAAAAGGAATTTTTGAAAATTGCAAATCCTTAGAAAGTGTAAACTTTTTGAATGGTGCAAGAAAAGTATGGGATGATGATTTTGCTGGTTGTACTAATTTAAAAACAGTAAATTTGGGAAATACAATGGAGGAAATTGGAAAAAATGCATTTAGACGTACAGCAATTACTAGCTTGAATTTACCAAGTTCATTAACGACATTAAATGATTATGCATTTTCAAGTAATAATAATTTAAGTGAAATAAAATTTTCAAATGGATTAAAAACAATAGGAAGATTTGCATTTGCATATGCTGGAGGCTTAAAAACGATACAACTACCAGAAAGCTTAGAAGAAATTGGAGAAAATGCATTCTATATGGGTGGAAAGTTAGAAGGAACAATAGTAATACCATCAAATGTAAAAACAATAGGTGATGAAACTTTCGAGGGAAATAGAAAAATTGAAAAACTGATATTTAGAAATAGTAACACACCAGCAAATAGTAGAATGGTTATAAATGATTATACAATGGATGTTGGAGAAACTTATAAACCATTAGAAGGGGTCAAAATTTCTAAAATAGAAGTAGACGCAGGAAAAGAAAGTTATGTAAATATTGCAAAAGATGGAACAATTACAGCGTTAAAAGAGGGAAGTTCAATTTCAGTACATTACTATGTAGAAGGACAAAAAAAATTTGTATTTGTAACAATTTTAAAAATACAAAAATCTATGAAATTAAAAGATATTAATATTAACAAAACTGATATAAAATTGAAACATGGCCAAACTGATAAACTAACAGTAACGTATAATCCTACAAATACTACAGATAGCAAAGATTTAATATGGACATCAAGTAACCCTAATGTAGCAACAGTTAGTAATAATGGAACAATAACAGGTATAGGTAATGGAACAACTGTTATTACTGTAAAATGTGGAAGTATAACAAAACAATGTAATGTAGAAGTTAGAGAAGCTTATTTTGTAAACAAATGGCTAAATGTAGATACTTCAACTTTACCACCTGTTGTGCTTCCAGGACAAAAATACTCAGCGGAACTAGATAATGGACAATTTGCAGAAGTAGAACTTAATGCTAATAATAGAAATGTAATTATTTCTGCAACTGGTTTAATAGGTGATATGCCTGGATTTACAACTCTTACTGCATATGATGAAAGATATGGAAATTTAACTTATATAGCATTTGTTAATGATACGGCAATGTTAAGTGATGGAACATATAAATTTGCAGGAGATTTAAATGGAAATGGTGCATTTGATTCAGAAGATGTTATTTTATTAACAACTATAATAAATAATAATAATTTATCACAAGATGATAAAATATTATGTGATATAAATGGAGATGGACAATATAATAATTTAGATATAGAAGCATTAAAAACAATTGTAAATGAAAATAAAATATCAATAGGAAAAGAAATTCCTATTAACGATATAGAAGTAACTATGGATAAAACAACAATAGATAATAAAGAAAGATATATTTTAAAAACTAAAGTGTGGCCAACAAATACAACAATGGATAAAAATATAACATATACTTCTGCTACACCAGATGTAGCAACAGTTGATGCTAATGGAACTATAACAGTATTAAAAGCAGGAAATGCAATATTTATTGTAAAAAGTGTAAATGGAGTATATAGAGACTGTATGGTTACTTATACTGAAGATGATATTACAAACAAAAAAACTACAGAGCCAACACCAGAAGAACCATCGCCAGTGGATCCATCAGCACCAGAAGTGCCAATTACAAGTATATCATTAAGTCCAACAAATTCAACACTTCAAAAAGATCAAACTGTTAAAATAACAGTAACAATAAATCCAACAAATACAACACAAAGCAAAATAGTAACTTGGATGACAAGTGATTGTTCAGTTGCAACAGTAAATGAATCAGGAGTAGTAACAGGAATAGGAAATGGTACAGCAACAATAACAGCTAAAACAAGTAATGGAAAGACAGCAGTATGCAATATAACAGTAAATGCACCAACAGATCCAACAACACCAGATACACCAGTAACACCAACTACAGTACCAATTACAAATGTAATGATAAATCCATCAAATAAAATAATTAAAAAGAATGAAAGTTTTAGAATAACAGCAACTGTAAATCCAACAAATACAACAGAAAACAAAACAATAACTTGCACAACAAGTGATAGTACAGTAGCAACAGTAGATCAATCAGGATTAGTTACAGGAAAACAAAACGGAACAGCCATAATAACAGCTAAAGCAAGCAATGGAAAAACGGCAATATGCAGTATAACAGTAAATGCACCAACAGATCCAACAACACCAGATACACCAGTAACACCAACTGTAATACCAATCACAAGTATAGCAGTAAGCCCAGCAAATACAACAATTCAAAAAGGTAAAACTGCTAGAATAACAGCAACAATAAATCCAACAAATACAACACAAAGTAAAGTAATAACTTGGACAACAAGCAATAGTACAGTAGCAACAGTAGATCAATCAGGATTAATTACAGCTAAACAAAATGGAACAGCAATAATAACAGCAAGAACAAGCAATGGAAAAACAGCAACTTGTAGAGTAACAGTATATACTCCAACTTCAACAACACCAAATAATCCAACAAATCCATCTACGCCAAAAGCAATTCCAAACATAAGTTATCGTACACATGTGCAAAATGTAGGATGGCAAGGTTATGTAAAAAATGGACAAATGGCAGGAACAAGTGGAAGATGTCTAAGACTTGAAGGAATAAATATAAAATTAGAAAATAATCAATATGGTGGCGGAATTAGTTATCAAACTCATGTACAAAATGTGGGATGGCAAAATTATGTACAAAACGGAGCAATGTCTGGAACATCTGGAAGATGTTTAAGACTAGAAGGAATTAGAATTAAACTAACAGGACAAATTGCTAATTATTATGATGTATATTATAGAGTACATTGCCAAGACATTGGATGGCTAGATTGGGCAAAAAATGGCGAAGCAGCAGGGAGTTCAGGATTTAGTTATAGATTAGAAGGAATAGAAATTAGATTAGTAAAAAAAGGCGGAGCAGCACCAGGAAAAACAAATAGACATTTTGTACAAAAATATTTATTATATCAAACTCATGTACAAAATGTAGGATGGCAAAACAATGTGCAAGATGCAGAAATGTCTGGAACTTCTGGAAGGTCACTTAGATTAGAAGGAATAAAAATTGCATTACAAAATAAGCCATATGATGGAAATATACAATATAGAACACATGTACAAAACATAGGTTGGCAAAACTATGTACAAAATGGAGCAATGTCAGGAACAAATGGAAGAAGTTTAAGACTTGAGGCAATACAAATTCGTTTAACAGGAACTATGGCACAAAAATATGATATATATTATAGGGTTCATTGCCAAAACTTTGGCTGGATGGGCTGGGCAAAAAATGGTCAGGCAGCAGGAAGTGCAGGATATTGCTATAGACTAGAAGGAATACAAATTTGCCTTATGCCAAAGGGAGCAAAGGCTCCTGGTAGCACAGTTAATTGCTTTAGGTCAAAATAATAAGTGTAGCAATTCATATCTTATTTATATTAAACTCTTTACTTTAGTTACTCTACTATTTTAAATAAGGATGAAAGTTGTAATTATCCAATAACAAAGAAGAAAGTGTTTTATAAAAAATGCTTTCTTTTTATATGTCTTTATGATAATATATTAATTATTAAATTAATTACTAAATATATTAGAATAAATTAATTAAAAACGGAGGCAGAATGAATGAAAGTAAAACATAAAAGAGTGAGTGATGAACAATTTTCTCAATGTATTAATAAAATATGTGATAATTTGAAAAATTATATTCAGGAAAATAATTTGAAAATAGACTATATATGTCCAATATTAAGAAGTGGTGCAGTTCCAGCGGTATATATTGCTAACAAATTAAATATTGTCAAATTTGCACCTATACAGGTAAAGCACATAGCATATAAAAATGGTGAAAATAAAATTGAGATGATATTTAATCCATTTTATTCAATAAAGATAAATAAGGAAGAGCCTGTTTTTTTTGGTGGTAGAGGCGATGCACAGCACAGGTACCAGTTCTAAAATTTGCATAAGTGAAATTAAAAATAGATATAAAAATGCAAAAATAATATATGTTTGCTTAACAAAGCAATATGGAAGTATGGATTTTAAAGATATGACTATATATGAAGATACAGTATTTTACTATAATGGAGATAATGGATTTAGTGAAGAAAAATGTGAGCAATTGGGAATAGAATATTTTCATCCTTTATTTCCATGGGAGAATTTAGAAATGGAAATAGAACATCCAGATGATTTGGAAGAAAATATATTTTTTTAAAGGAAATTGAGTTTATTCAATTTCCTTTATCTTTAAATTATATTTATCTTCAAAAACCTTCTTTTTAGCGATATACTCTTTAGTTTTAAAACCTTTAACATCAATAACTTCTGTTGAAAGGTCTTTATTAAATACAATAAAATCTGCTTTATATTTTAAACCAGGTGCTAAAATAAAAATAGGTTGTAAACAAAAACCATTAATTTCTTGTGCTTGTAATCGCAATTTTAATTCACAATAATAATCCGCTTCTTTTTGGCTATCAAAAGTATGTCCATCAACAGATACTTTTGTCGCTCTATATTTACTTTTTCTTTTAGATCCATTCGTAAAATTTTTATAATCTTCAACACTCCAATGTTCCATCAATATCTTCTCCTAAGTTAATTTATTAATTGTTATTATATAGAAAAAATAAAAAAACTGCAATAGAGTTTTACTTTTTTAATGGCATAAATCCTAAACAATTGCATAAAATACTTTAAACATTTGAAAGCATAAATCTTCTGTTATTCCCTAGAGGTTAGGCTAGGTTCATATAGAAACTATTGACATTTGCAATTGAGAGAGGAGAAAGTGTAATATGATAACTATTATAATAGCATTGGTGATTTGTTATGTATGTACTAATATACATCGGTTAGAGCATTTTCCTGTTGGACCATCTCCAATATTATATGGAATTGGAACAGTTGTGTTATGTGTAGGCATAGTAGTTGGAATAGCTGTTCCAGTATGCGGGTTTGACTACGAAGTGGAAACAGTAAATTTATGTGACATTTCTTCAGAAGATGCAGTACCTCTTATGGTAATGAAAACCGACGAAGAAGAAAAAGTTTATTACAAAAGTAAGAAGCTTTATAATGAAGAACTTATTAGTGTGAAAAACAAAGAAGGAGTTTCTTTTAAAATAAATATAGATAAGAAATACAAAAAACCTGTATTGAAAATTTACAAAAAAACTCCAGTAAGAAATTTATTTTTATTTGCACTAATAGGCGAAGAAAAGAAATATCAATTTTATGTATCAGAAATAAAATACATAAAGTAAAAGCACAACAAAAATCCTAACCTAGAAAAGTCGCTTAATCGAAAGATTGAGTGGCTTTTTTATGAACGTCCCCTGTTCCCTCTGCATAGAATATCTTAGAGGTGTTTTTAATGATAAAATATGAGGAATTAGAACAAATGTTAAATAGAAATAGGAAGGTACCATATCCATCAATTCCTAATTTATATCCAAACAAGAAATATGCAAATTTAATATATAATAGCTTTGCAGGAAAAGAAGGGGAGTTAACAGCAATAACACAATATATTTATGAACATATTGATTTTAAAGATAAAGAAGAGATTAGTACAATTCTGTTAAGTATAGCAATTGAAGAAATGCATCATATAGACATATTAGGAGAAATTTTGATAAATTTAGGAGAAAAGCCAATTTATAAAAGTTCAGAAGGAAAAGATTGGTGTTCTAATAATGTTCAATATAAAATAAAAGATATAAAAGAAGCTATGAAAATTAATATTTGTTCTGAAGAAACAGCAATTGCAGGATATATGCAGTTGATGAGATTTACGAATAATGTGTATTTAAGAAAAGTGTATGAAAGGATTATTTTGGATGAGAAGACTCATCTAGAAATTTTTAGAAAGATTTTATCAAGTTGTCAATAAGAACAAATCGGAAAGCCTTAATATTAGCACAACTTTAACTTTATTCCTTGGCTTTCCGTGAATTTGTTCATGTGCCAAATTTATGAAATAAATTTGTGTACAATGTATTTAATATAATAGAAAGTCAGTATGACTTTCTATTATATTAAGAAAAGGGCACAGATACATTTTAAATATGTATCTGTACCCTTTTAAACATTATGACATATACAGCAGAAATTAGTGTGATAAATTTCTAAACAACAAATTTAATATAGTAAAATTAATTGCAGAAATAATCAAAATTCTAATAGCAGTAGTAGAGATAGTAGCCAAAGGAACAATATTAAAGAAAAATCCTAAAACAGTTAATCCAATTATAAAAATAAGAATCATAGTAATTGTAAGCACTAATCTATAAACTGAAAATGGTAATTTATTATCTTCGCTTTTCCTAGAAGGAATAAATGTAAGTAACAACATTAATCCACATATACCAGTAGAAATTACACATAAACTTGAAAAATGTTCTTCAGGAATAATGTTAAATTTCTTTAATAAAGCTAAAGAGAAAATATTTATTACAGCGGTTAATCCAGTAGGTAAAGCCTTAGAAATTACATTTTTTAAGAAATTGCCTTTTATTCTTTCTTTATTAGGCTCTAATGCTAGCATGAAAGAAGGGATACCAATTGTTACTAAACTAATTAAGCTTAATTGAATTGGAACAAATGGATATTCTTCTCTCATAAATAAAAACATTAAGGCAAGCAAAGAAGAGTAAATTGTTTTTACTAAAAATAAAGAAGCTGACCTTTGTATATTATTAATTGTTCGTCTTCCTTCTGCAACTATTTTTGGCATAGATGCAAAATTAGAATCAAGTAAAACTAATTTAGAAATATTTTTAGTAGCATCACTACCATTAGCCATTGCAATACTACAATCAGACTCTTTTAAAGCTAAAACATCATTAACACCATCACCAGTCATTGCAACAGTTCTACCACTTTCTTGTAAAGCTTTTATTAGATCCCTCTTCTGTGTAGGAGAAACTCTACCAAAGATAGAATAACTTGTAGCAATATCTTTTATATCAGTATGTTCATCTAATGTTGACATATCAAAATATTTTTCCGAATTTTTAATACCAACCCTTTTAGCAATTTTAGAAACAGTAATAGGGTTATCACCAGAAATTATTTTAATATTAACTCTTTGACTATCAAAATACTTAATTGTAGTAGAAGCTTCTTTTCTAATTTTATCTATAATTAATACATAACCAATCAATTCTAAAGCTTGTGGTAAATCATTATTTTTATTAAAACAATATTTGCTATGTGCTAAAACTAAAACACGATAATCTTTTGAATAATACTCCACTTTATCCTTATATGTAGAAAATTTTCGTTTCAAAACAAACTCAGGAGCACCAATAACATAAGAACCTTCATCTTTAAAATTAATTCCAGACCACTTAGTTTCAGAAGAAAATGAAACTTTTTTATTTGGTACAAATTTTCTAGATGGATTAGAAAATTTATCTTTAAGTGCCATCATAGTTGAATTTTCGTCTTCCGAAAATTTAGCTATATTTGCTAAAATATTTTTCATTTCTTTTTTTTCACAATCAATAGGAATAAAATCCTTTACTTCCATAGAACCTTCAGTTAAAGTTCCAGTTTTATCTAAGCACAAAGTATCAACCCTTGCCAAAGTTTCAATACAATATAAATCCTGAACTAAAACTTTAGATTTAGACAAACGAGTAACACTTACAGCCAAAACAGTACTTGTTAAAAGAACAAGACCTTCAGGAATCATACCAATTAAAGCAGCAACAGTTTGAACAACAGCTTCACTTAAAGTTGCACCATTTAAATATAATTGACTAACAAATAAGCCAATACCAATTGGAACAATAGCAAAAGTCAAAAACTTAATAATTTTATTTAAAGAAGACATAATTTCAGATTGAGTCTTTTTAATAACCTTAGCACCACTAGAAATTTGAGCAGTATAATTATCATTACCAATATGTTCAACCTTAGCAATACACTTACCACTAACAACATAACTACCAGACAAAATCATATCACCAGGCTTTTTAGTAATACTATCAGGCTCACCAGTAATACAAGACTCATTTACCAACACAGTACCACTTTTAACAATACTATCAGTAACAACCTGATTACCAGTAGACAACTCAAACAAATCATCTAAAACAAGTTTATTAACACTAATATCTTCCTTTTTGCCATCGCGAATTACTTTAGCCTTATTACTTGTCATAATAGACAACTTATCAACAACCCTTTTAGAATGAATCTCTTGAATAGTGCTAATAGCAGTATTAACAATAACAATCAACAAAAACAGCGTATTCTTATACGATTTAACACTAAAAATAGCAATAGCAAAAACTAAATTCAACAAATTAAATAAAGTAAAGAAATTTTCAAACAAAATTCGCCTAATAGACTTAGTAGGAGGAGAAGTATCAAAATTAACAAGCTTCTCCTTAACTCTTTGTTGTACTTGTTCATTAGTTAAACCATTTTCTAAACTTGGTTCATATCTTTCCATATCACATTCTCCTTAGTAAAGTTGCCATTGGTTCCGGGTTTATTTGGCAACTTGCCAACTTGCCAAAAGGGACGTGTCTTTTTGGCAATCTATTTGATAATAACTCCGAATTTATTAGGCAACTTGATTATTGTTGTAATAAATTTTATCATATTGATTTATAAAAGTCTAGAAATCAATTTAAGTTGGTGAATTGTAAAAGTAAAATATAGTTTGTAAAACTAACGTCTATTGTAAGATTA
>CANPDB010000014.1 GCA_947572725.1 uncultured Clostridium sp.
TTTCCTGAATATGGACCTGAAAGAATGGGTGCACCTATTACAGCATATAACAGAATTAGCAACACACCTATTACAATTCACAGTAATATCTACGAACCTGACTATGTTGTTGTAGTTGATGATACTCTTTTAGAATCTGTTGATGTTACAGCTGGTTTAAAAGAAACAGGTGGAATAGTTATTAACACAACAAAATCTGCTGATTATCTAAAAAGTGTTTTAAAAGGTTATAATGGCGCTGTTTATACAATTGATGCCAGAAAAATATCTGAAGAAGCACTTGGAAAATATTTCCCAAATACACCAATGCTTGCAGCAATTGTAAAAGTAAGTGGAATTATGACAGATGAAGCTTTATTAGAAGATATGAAAGGTTCTTTTAAACATAAATTTGCAAAAAAACCTGAAGTCATTGATGGTAATATGAAAGCCCTAGAAATGGCATTAAAGGAGGTTAAAAAGATATGACAGAAATAAATCCTAATACACCTATGGAGAAAATGACTCCTGGTGGTGATATTTATACAGCTGGAAATGCAAGAGAATTTAAAACTGGAGATTGGAGAAGTGTTAAACCTGTTTTTCTAAGTGAAAAATGTAAACAATGTGGTCTTTGCTTCCCTGTGTGTCCTGATGATGCAATTCCAGTAACTAGTGAAGGAACTAGAAAAGATTTCAATTATGATTATTGTAAAGGATGTGGCGTTTGTGCTAAGACTTGTCCTTTTAATGCTATCGAAATGAAAGAAGAATAAAAAAATTAATTTACTATTTAAACTAAAATAGTGCAAAGGAGTTTATATTTATATATTTTTTTCGTTATCCCCATTCTAAAAATTCTAACAAAAGTTCATAGAACTTTTGAGAATTTTTGAACGGTCCCCACAAGCTCACTTCAAAATATATAAATATAAACTCCTGAGAGCAAACAACTAATTTTAAATAGTAACAAAATAAATAAAGGAAGGAAGAAAAAAATATGAGTATAAGAGAAAGACTAAGTGGTAATGAAGCAGCAGCAACAGCAATGAAACAAATCAATCCAGATGTAGTTGCAGCATTTCCAATTACTCCATCTACTGAAATACCTCAATACTTTTCAACATTTGTAGCAAATGGCACTGTTGATACAGAATTTGTTGCAGTTGAAAGTGAACATAGTGCTATGTCAGCCTGTATTGGTGCTGAAGCAGCAGGTTCAAGAGCAATGACAGCAACATCTGCAAATGGATTATCCTTAATGTGGGAAATGATTTATATTGCTTCAAGTTTAAGATTACCAATCGTTCTATCATTAGTAAATAGAGCTGTATCTGGTCCATTGAATATCCACAATGACCATTCAGATGCAATGGGAGTTAGAGACGCTGGATGGATTATGCTATTTTCAGAAAATAATCAAGAAGCATATGATAATACTTTAATGGCACACAGAATAGCAGAACACAAAGATGTTATGCTTCCATTAATGGTATGTCAAGATGGATTTATAACTTCACATTCTATTGAAAATATACAACTTGAGGAAGATGAAAAAGTAAAAAAATTCGTAGGGGAATATCATCCTGAACATTATCTTTTAAATCAAAAAGAGCCTATCGCAGTTGGACCTCTAGATGTTCAAACTTATTTATTTGAGCACAAGGCACAACAAGCATTAGCTATGAAAAATGCAAAAAAAGTTATATTAGAAGTTGCAAAAGATTTTGAAAAAATGACAGGTAGAAGTTATGGATTTTTTGAAGCATACAAATTAGAAGATGCCGAAGTTGCAGTTGTATGTATGAACTCTACAGCAGGAACAACAAAATATGTTGTTGATAAATTAAGAGAAAATGGTATAAAAGCAGGACTTTTAAAAGTTCGTGTATATAGACCATTCCCTGCTGAAGAAATTGCTGAAGCTTTAGGACATTTAAAAGCTGTTGCAATTTTAGATAAGTCTGATTCTTTAAATGCTGCAGGTGGTGCTTTATTTGAAGATGTAACAAGCGCTATGTATGTTAATCAAAAAACAGTTCCAGCCGTAAACTATATTTATGGTATTGGTGGTAGAGATACAAAAGCAGATGATATAGAAAAAGTTTATGAAGAATTATTAGAGATCGTTAAAACTGGAAAAGTTGAAAATCCATATAGATATTTTGGATTAAGAAAGGAAGGTGACAAAAATGCCTTATAATGTAAAGGAAGTTGTAGGAAATAAACCTTCCAGATTTACATCTGGTCACAGAATGTGCGCAGGTTGTGGAGCACCTCCAGCTGCAAGAATGATAATGAGAGCATTAAAACCAGAAGACCACGCAGTAATCGCTGGAGCAACTGGTTGTATGGAAGTATCAACATTTATTTATCCATACACAGCTTGGACAGATTCTTTTGTTCACACAGCATTTGAATGTGCAGCAGCTACACTATCAGGAGCAGAAGCTGCTTATCAAGCTATGAAAAGACAAGGAAAAATAGACAACACTACTAAATTTATAGCATTTGGTGGAGATGGTGGAACATATGACATAGGAATCCAAAGTTTATCAGGAGCTATGGAGCGTGGACACGATATGGTTTATGTATGTTATGACAATGGTGCATATATGAATACAGGTATTCAACGTTCATCAGCAACACCAAAATTTGCAGACACAACAACATCACCTGCTGGAAAAGTAATACCAGGAAAAATGCAATCAAGAAAAGACCTAACAAAAATTATGGTAGGGCATCATTTACCATATGTTGCTCAAACTGTTGGTTATATGAACTTTAAAGATTTATATGAAAAATCTGAAAAAGCAATTTACACAGAAGGACCAGCATTCTTAAATGTATTAGCACCATGTCCTAGAGGATGGGGATATCCAACAGATATGTTAATGCAAATAAATAAATTAGCAGTAGAAACATGTTACTGGCCACTATATGAAGTAGTTGATGGAAAATATAAAATCAATTACAAACCAGCAAAAAAATTACCAATAGAAGAATTCTTAAAACCACAAAAAAGATTTAAACATATGTTTAAGCCTGGAAATGAATGGATGATTGAAGAATTCCAAAAAGAAGTTGATAGTAGGTGGCAAGAATTATTAGATTTAGAAGAAATTACAAATAAAGAAGAACAAATCGAAAAACCTTAATATTAGCATAATTTTAACTTTATTTTTTGTCTTTTCGTGAATTTGTTCGTGCGCCAAATTTATGTAATAAATTTGTGTGCGATGGTTTTTATATATTAGAAAATCAGTATGACCTTCCTAGTATATAAACTTTAAAAGTTGCATTTGATGAAAATCTTATGCAACTTTTTTCTAAAAAAAGATTATTAATTTTGCATTTTCTAACTTATTTCTATTTTATTACTAATTTTCTTATTTGATAAAATTTGTTCCTTATATTGTTCATCAATATATGTAATTTCACTATACTTTAAATCTTGAATTTTTTTACGCATAATACAAATTACTTTTCCAGTATTATAAGTTAATTTTCTGATATCTTCTTTTAAAGAAGTATTACATATATAATATTTTCCCTTTACAATAAAACCTAAACATGATGTTACATTTCCTATAATTTTATTTGAAATCAAAAAAATTTTATCTTGATTATAATCTCCTACTATTTTAGCATTTTTATGAATAAACATTAAATTGTTTAAAACCGATAATTTATTTCTGGTATTTCCATCTTTTCTTTCCTGTATTTCACATTCTTTTATCTTATTCATAATACATTTATTATAAAAAATCTTTGCACTAATTTCTTTATCCTTTAAGTCAATTCCTGTTAAATGTAAAAAATTCGATTTTAAAAATTTGGTTTCTAAATATTCAATTTTTCTGTTTTGTAAATATATAAACATTATATTTCTATTATTTAAATTCTTATCATAATTCTTTGCACATTTTATAATTTCTCTTATAATTATTTTTTTGTCTATATTATTTCTCCTTTCATTAATAAATATAAAAAAAGAGAAAACAAAATCTAAATTTTGTTTCCCCCATATACTGATTTTTCCGTTGTCCGCCAACTTGTAAGTTCATAAATCTTACTTTATCTCTCAGGTTTTTCTGTTGCCTGCCAACTGGTAAGCCCATAAGTCTTACTTTAACTCTCGGATTTTTAGTGTCAGTACACCAAGATTTATTTCAATCTCTTTCTAGTATATTCATTATAATATCATTTTATAATTTTGTCAATATTTTTACATAATTTTACATTTATCTCTTTTTGGTATTAAAAGTATTAATCCTACTATTATTGGTAAATAAAAAGTATATATTCTCCAAAATAGTATTGACATATTTATTGTGCCTTCTTTAAAGATTGTATTAAATAATAAGTAAAATCCTCCTTCTGCTCCTAATCCTGATCCCGGCGTTGGTATAAATGTCATAATTAGTAATAGAAATGCTTGTGTTGGTATTATTTGCAAAAAGCTTATTCCATAGTTTCCGAATGCTCTGTATATCATATATGTTATTGAATAATATGCAAAGCTTTGTATAACTGCTATTCCAAACATTTTTAATACCATTTTCTTTTCTGATTTCATAATTAAAAATTGCTCTGCAAAGTTTTCTATACTTTTATTTAATTTTTCTATTGTTTCATCAGCATGTTTTATGATGTGCATTTTTCCAAGTAATTTTATAATTGGTGTTGTTATAAATGTAATTATTTCTTTTTTTATTCCTGCTAAAATTACAACTATTATAGCTATGATGTTAACAATAAATCCTAAAATTGCTACCCATAAGTAATTTTGCATTAGTTGTTTAAAAAAGTTGAATTCTATTAGTACAACTAATAAAGTTGTTGTAACTAGTGCTGTTTGTGTTATTGCAAATTTCATTGCCATCGCTGATAATGAGTCACTTACTCTTTTTCCTGTTTTATTTAGTTCGTACGCTTGCATCGGTTGCCCTCCACTTGAAAATGGAGTTATGTTATTAAATAGCTGACCTATAATTGCAACTCTAAATGAATCTTTAAATTTTTGTTCTTTATACATTCTTTTAATTGGTATATGTAAATTTAATCCTTCACAAACCCAGTGAATTATTAAACACACTATACCTGCAAATACCCACATATAATTTACGCTGTGCAATACTTGAACAATGTTTTCTATTCCGTCTACTTTTATCATATATACAAGTAGTATTATAAATATGATGCTAATTAATCCTAAATTTAATATAGACGTTTTTTTTGCTGGTTTTTTTATCTCAGTAGTATCTATATTTTCACTTTGGATTTGATTTTGATTTTCATCCTGTTCTTCCACTAATTTTCCTCCCTATTTTTATTTATAAATATCTCTTCTATGTCCAACTTCTAATATAAGTACTATTATTTCTTTATCTTGTATTTCACAAATAACTCTATAATTACCTATACGATATCTCCATTGTCCTGACTTATTTTCTATTAATCCTTTACCATGTATTCTTGGATTTTCACAACCTTCTATATTCTTTTCTAGCCATCCAATTATTAAAGATGATGTATGTTTATCTAACTTTTTTAGTTGTTTTTTGGCTCTTTCTGTGAATACAACTTTATATTTCATTATAAATCTAACTCCTCTTTTACTTCATTTAATGTATATTTTTTTGGATTCTTTTTATATTCTTCTATTGCTTTTTTATAACACTCTAAATCATATTCATCTTCTATCTTTTCTAATACTGCATTTCTTATCAAATCAGATAAAGAAATATTATTCATTTCTGCATATGCTTTTATTAACTCTGTATCTTCATCATTTAATCTTACTGAAATAGTCATATCTATCAACTCCCTTCTAATATATTGTATTACATTGTATTACATTTGTCAATCATTTTATACTAATTTTTTATAATCTAACTTTATTAGTATTTATTCCTCTATTTAATCTAAATAGTTATAATATATTATTTTTTAGAAATGAATGTGGGGACCAACAAGTTATAGATTGTTAATAAAATTCGAGGAGCAACTGCACCACAGAAGTTTATCTACAATCTGTTAGCAGTTGGGAATGGACAAAAAATAATATATTATAACTATTTAGATAATAAAACTAATTATGAATAATATCAACTTTATACTTTTATTATTAACTATCCTTGTTAATAATATTACTAACTATATAATTATATTTATACACAAAAATACCCAATTAGAAAGTTTTTTACTATCTATTTGGGTATATAAATATAAACTTTGTAATCCATCCATATAATTATATATACAATATTTTGTTATGTAATTATTTATTAGTTTTCTTCTGGTGCTTCAACTGGGCAAACTCCTGCACATGTACCACAAGAAATACATGCTGATTCATCAATTACAAATTTATCATCTCCTTGTGAAATGCATCCAACTGGACATTCAGCTGCACATGCTCCACAAGAAATACATTTATCTGTTATTTTATATGCCATTTTATTCACCTCCTATTACTAATGCTATTGAATTTATGTTATTAATTTCATAAATAAAAATACTAATAAACTTTGTTAATATTTACTCTTGTAAGTACTTAAACCTATTGTTGCTCTAGCTTCGTATTCTACTGTTGTTCTAGTTTCTTATCTTCTTGTTGTAGTTTTTCTAATTCTTCTAATTCTTTTTTATGTTCTAATTCTTCATCATCTATTTTCTCAGATACAACATCTTTAATCACCTTAATATCTTTAGCATCATATCTTTTATAGAAATACTCATCTCCGTCTTTAATTTTTACTCGTACTCTTTCTTTTAAAGTTTCTATATTGTCGATTTCTCCTTCTCCATCTTCTGTTTTTACTATAGCTCCAATATTAGGTAACCTTTGTAACTTTTCTTCATATACTTCATTTTCATATTTTAGGCAACACATTAATCTTCCACAATTTCCAGATATTTTTGAAGGATTCAGTGACATATTTTGTTCTTTTGCCATTTTTATTGATACTGCTTCAAAATCGCTTAAGAATGAACAACAACAAAGTTCTCTACCGCATACTCCGTTACCGCCTATTCTTTTCACTTCATCTCTTACACCTATTTGTCTTAATTCTATTCTTGTCTTATAAATAGCTGCTAAGTCTTTTACTAATTCTCTAAAGTCAATTCTCCCATCTGCTGTAAAATAAAATAATATTTTGCTATTGTCAAATTTAAATTCAACATCTGTCAAATTCATATCCAATTTATGCTCTTTTATTTTTTTTATGCATACATTAAATGCTTCTTTTTCTTTTTTTCTGCATTCTTCATAATGCTTATTATCTTTATAATTAGCAATTCTTATAACCTTTTTTAATGGCTCTAAAATTTTGTCATCTTCTACAATCCTATTAGGTATCATTACTTCGCCGTATTCTTCTCCTTGTGCTGTTTCTACTATTACATTATCGCCTTTTTTTACTTTTATATTTTTTGGATTAAAGAAATATATCTTTCCTAATTTCTTAAACCTAACTCCAATTATATTTTTCAATTAATTTTCATCCTTTCTATAATTTGAAAAGAATTGTTATATGAAAGTTTTTTAATTCATTTCTTCCCATATATTAAATAACATATTATCTATACTCATATCATAATTTGCGTTTTGTTTCAATCTTTTTTTTGTGTTTTCCACAATTTTAATACAATTTGTGTATAAATATTCTTGTTTTGCTTTTCTTAATAAAATAATATTTAAATATTCTAGTAGTTCCTCTATTTCTTCTTTAGATTGATATAATATTTCAGATTTATTTATTAAATCAACTAAATCATTTTGTTTAATTTGTTGTACTATAAGTTCTATTTTTTGATATTCTTCTTGTTTATCTTTTAATTTCAAGGCTTTTCCGATACTCCCTTGAAATACTTCTAACATATTTTCACTAATATTATTTATATTGTAGTTTTCTAATAAATATTTTTTAATATCTTCATTATCTATTTTGTTAAAATGTAGAATTGTGCATCTTGACTTTATTGTAGGCAAAAATGCTGTTTCATTAGCTCCTATCAATATTATAGTTGCAAATTCTGGTGGCTCTTCTAATGTTTTTAATAAACAATTTTGAGCTTCTTGTGTCATTAAATCTGCATCGTTTATTATATATATTTTTCGTTCTGATATTATTGGCTTTTCTTGTATCTTTTTTTGTAAGTCTCTAATTTGCTCTATTTTTATACTATTTCCATCTGGCTCTATATAAGAAAAATCAGGATTATTATTAGTATCAAATTCAATGCAAGATTTGCATTTGTTACAAGGTTTAATGTCATTTATGCAGAGTAACATTTTTGCAAATTCTATCGCAAGCATCTTTTTTCCAATTCCTTGTATTCCAATAAATAAATAACTATGTGATGTCTTATTTTGGCTAATTGCTTTTTCTAGTGTATCTTTTATTTGCTTGTTACCAATAACATTTTCAAACATATTGAAGCTCCTTTATTATTTTACCTCTCCCCATTTATCTAATGGCCAAATTCTAATTGCTACTGTACTTTCTATTTTTTCTAATGGTATACATCCAAAAGCTCTACAATCTGTACTATGGTTTCTGTTGTCTCCCATTGCAAAAATACAATTCTCAGGAACAGTAAAGTTTGTAAATCCTGTACCTACAACATCTGTTACAACTCCATCTTGTAGATATGGCTCATCTATTTCTTGTCCATTTATATAAACTTTTTCATTTTTAATTTCTACATGCTCACCAGGAAGTGCAATTACTCTTTTTATATAACTTCTTTTTCCAATCTCTAAGAAGTTATTAATAAACCATTTGAATCCTGTCTTCTTATCATATTGTGCAACTGGGTTTGACTCATCTATTTCAGAATAAGAATAATTTGTTTTACTTGGCTCTTCAAATGTTATTATTTGTCCCTTTTCTGGTAATTTTTTAGTTGTTCTTCCCCATCTGTTAAGCCATAATCTTTGGTCTTGAACTAATGTTGGATACATAGAAACTTGTTTTACTATTGTTGGTGTTCCTATAAAATATCTAAATAAGATTGCTAAAACTAGTGCAATTATTATGCAATATACCCATTCTAATATTTCTTTTATATTTGATTTCAAATTAATCGCTTCCTTTATTTTTATTATTTGTCTTGACTACTTTATTATTATACATTAAAATTACTATGTTAGCAATAAAAACTTTGAATTTCTTAAAATAAAAGGAGAGAAAATTTCATGAATATAATTTTAAATTTAATTCAAAAAATCAAATTCAAACAATTAGTATGGGGCACTATTTTTCTAATATGCATTCTTATTGGAATATTAATGATTATTCTATTAAAACAATCTAACACATATGGTTATAGTATAGCAATAATAATTTCTATAATTCCTTGTACTATTGGAATGTTATATTTTTTTAAGCGTTTTAAAAGTATTGACTCATTGATAAAATATTATGGTTCTGATAAAATTGAATTCGACAGCTTTTTATCAAATACTGATTATGAAACAAAAATAATATATAAAAGTCCTAATCATACCCTACTAAATCATATTTTTATAACAGACGACTATATAATATCTATAAATAATGCAATATTAATTATTCCTATTAAACAAATACAAAATATAAAATTTACTCAAGCCAAGGGTGTAATAAATAGTTCAACAGCTTTATCTCCAAATCAATGGCAAAATACTGCTTTAATGACTCTTGGTAGGGGATATCCTGATACAATTTATTGTTATTATAATGTAGAAATATCTATTAATAATCAAATAATACAACTATCCTTAATAAAAAATGTGGGAGAAAATGTACTTAAAATATTAAAGAATATATTACCTATAGATATAAAAATACTTACTATTTCAGATTTTGATGATACTATAGATAAAAAAATTGGAAAAAGAAAATTTTGGAAAGCCGTATTACCTGGATTTCTATATTTATTAGCATTGGGACTTCTATTCCTATTTTTTTATTGATGTTATCATTATAAGTTATTTTCTAATAAGATTAAAAATATTTTGTATTATATAATAATTTTAAGAAAAAAGCCAATATTTAAATTGGCTTTCTTGTTTATTTATCTTCTCCTCTTCCTTCTGGAAGTGCTGAGTAATCTAAAACTACTCTTATTTTTGTTATATATCTAATTGTTCTAACTAACTTACAGTTTTTAATTCTTTGCCATAAACTTGGTTTTACTTCAAAAGTTGTTTCTTGTGCATATTGTTGTTGCTGTGGTTGTTCTTCAACTACTACTTCTTGTGGTGCTTCTTCTACTACTTGTTGTTCTGATTGAACACTATCAATTGGTGTTGGAATTGTTTTTAATGCATCTGCAATTTCTATTCCTATGTAACTTAGGGCTTTTGATCTATCTTCAATTCTTTCCATATCAATTTCTATATGCAAGTTTGATTCTAAGTTATTTATTCTAGCATTTATTAGTTTTATTGCATCTTGATAATTTTGTGTTTTATCATCTTTGCTCTTTCCAATAATTGTTATAGTTTCTATAATGTCTTCTGAGAAGTTGTTTTCTGCTTGTTTTATTTGTTCTTTTAAATCTTTATCTTTGTTTTGTGCTGCTACTGCTAGTCCTTTTAATTGTCCTGCTAATGCTATGTTTTGTTCTCTTTGTCTAATTAATTCTTCTATGTTTTTTGTGTTTTCTTCAAATTGATTTGTAGCAAACTCTACTAAGTCATAGGCAGCTTTATAAACACTTGATGGAAAGTTTTTCTTTTTTGGATATTCTATTAAATATGTTTTTATTGATTCAACCAAATCTTTAAAATATGTGTCATCTTCTAATTGTACTATTTGCTTTTTACTGTTTGGATTGATTAATTTTTTTACTTTATCTATATTTGATAATATTTTTTCTTCTGTGATAATCATTCTCACATTTACTATGCCAGATCTAGACATGTAATGTACCTCCTTTATCTTACGCATGATTGCTTTTTACTATTTCATCTATAATTATACATTAAGTTACAAAAAACTACAAGAGTAGTTTTGATTTTTTTTATTACTTTTGTGTTACAATTATATTACAATAATATTACAAATGCAATATCTTTTTATTATTTTTTTATTTACTATTTCCCTAATGGCTACAAATTGTGGTCTTACTTAAAGCTAAAGATTTATAATATATTATTTTTTAGGAATGAATGTGGGGACCAACAAGTTACAGTATGTAAATAAATTTGAGGAGCAACTGCACCGCAAAAGTTTATCTACATACTGTTAGCAGTTGGGAATGGATAAAAAATAATATATTATAAATCTTTAGCTATTATAAATTGGCTATGAATTGTAAGCCATAATATGTTACTTTCTATATTACTGTCTTTATTTCTTCAAATCTTTTTACTTTTTGTGTAGTAGTTTTTATTAATTCTTTATCTGTAATTGAAATTTCTCTTATATATTTATATGCTGGCATTGTTTTGTTAACTTTTTTAACTTCTTTCCATATAATTTCTTTTAGTTCATTTTCATCTGTTGTTCCATAAATTTCATTAACCATTTCCTTATCATAAACAATTTTAGCACATATTTTATAATCGCCATCTTCTTCTGGCTTTCCGTAAACAAAACTTTCTGTTATTCCTTCTATTTTATTTACTAAAGTTTCTAGTTCTTCTGGATAAATATTTTTACCATTTTTTAATACGATTACAAATTTCTTTCTTCCAGAAATAAAAATATAACCATCTTTATCTATTTTCGCTAAATCGCCAGTATGTAACCAACCCTCTTTATCTATTGCTTCTTTAGTTGCTTCTTCATTATTATAATATCCAAGCATTATAGATGGTCCTTTTGCAACTAATTCTCCAATTCCTTCTTCATTTGTTTCTACTACTTTTACATCTAAACTAGGAAAAGCCCTTCCTATAGAACCTAACCTTGTATATTTATCATCTTCTGCCGCTATAACTGGTGAACTTTCTGTTAAACCATATCCTTGATATGTTTTAACTCCTAATTCATTAAATCCTTTTTCTGTTTCTGGATCTAAAGCTGCTCCTCCTGCTACAAATAGTCTTACTTTTCCTCCTAAATTGTCGTGTATTTCTTTGAATAGTTTTCTTCTAATATCTATTCCAAACTTCAACAAAAATTGACTTATCTTAATTCCTTTTTTTACAGTATCTAATTTTCCTTTTTTCTCAATACTTTTCATTACTTTTTTGTACATTGTTTCAAATAGTATTGGTACTGAAATCATAATTGTAATTCTATATTCTTTTATATTATCTGCAATATGACGTATACCTTCACAAAATGCAATAGAGCATCCTTTTGAAATAGGATATAAAAATCCTACTGTACATTCAAATGTATGATGTAAAGGTAAAAAAGATAAAAATCTATCATTTTCATCAACTTTAATAACAGATGCAATATCCATTAAATTTGCACATATATTTTTATGTGATAACATAACTGCTTTTGATACTGCTGTTGTTCCTGATGTAAACAACATTATTCCCATAGCTTCTGCATCTATTTTACTATCTAAAAATTCTCTGTTTCCTTCTTTTATTAATTCACTACCTTTTTTCATTAACTCTTTTTGTGAATATATATCATTTTCTTTTTTATCTAAGTCCATTGATATAAAGAATTTAACATTTGTATTTCCTTGTTCTTTTATTTTATTCATAATATCATCATATTTATTAGAATAAAAAATAGCTTCAACTTCAGAACGAACAATTAAACTTTCAATTTCATTATCTGGTAATGATTTGTCTAGCGGAACAACTATACCTGTTCCCGCAACAGTTGCTAAATAAGCCATTCCCCATTCATATCTATTATCTGATATAACTGCAATTCTCTTATCTTTTAAGCCCATATCTATTAAAGCTGTACCTAAACTGTTTATATTATTTATAAACTCTTTATATGTAATCTCTTTAAATTTATCTGGTTCTTCTGTTTTAAATACATATGCTGGTCTATCTCCAAATTTCTCTTCTGATTTTTTTAACATATCTTTTAAGTCTGTGAATTCTGTAAATTCATGAATTGGTTTTCTCATTACCTTCTTACCCCTTTTTATTTTATTTTTAAACCTTCTATTACTGTGTTTTCAAATTCTTTATATAATTTCATAATTTCCATTTTTTCTTTACTTCGTATTTTATATACTAAAGCTGAACATATTAATCCGTAAATTTCTGAAGCAATTGCTTGTGGATCTCCGTTTTTTATTTCTCCTTTTTCAATTCCTTCTTTTACAATTGTTTCAATTTTGTTTATGTATTGCAAAATATTTTCTTTGCATATTTGATTTCTTGTGCTTTTTCTCCAAAACTCACTTAGTAAAATTGTTATTAAATCTTCATATTTTATAACAATTTTAATTTGTATAAGTATAATTGCTTTTAATTTATCTATATAATTTTGATATTTTGCTGTTTTTATATCAATACTATTTTGTAATAATTTTATTCCTTCTTCTACTAAAAAATTAAAAATTTCTTCTTTACTTGAAAAATGATAATATAGTGTTCCTTTTGCTACTCCTACCGTTGCAGTTATATCTTCTATGCTTGTTGCGTCATATCCTTTTTCTGCAAATAGTTTCATTGATGTCTCGAATATTTTTCTTTTTGTTTTGTTCATTTAAATTCATCCTTTCATTTTAGGATAATAATTGCCTTTATTATATATATTTTACTTAAATATTGCAATAGTTTGTAATTTTTTTGAACGTTTAGTTTAATTATTTACTACTATTCATAATAATTTTAAATAACGTCAAAGGGTTCATATTTCAATAAGATTCATCGCTACCACCTATCACTTCACCTGTTGTTACATCTACAAAAATTGATTTAGCATTATATTTCTTTTCATTATTTGGGTCAGGCTCTCCTTGTTTGTAGTGAATATTGACAGTCCAAACTTTTCTTGCTGTATTTTGTACTGTTTGATATTCATAATAGCTTACTGTAGACCCATCTTCTTTTGCTTCTTCTTTTAATTCAGGATATTTCCCTTTATTTTTTTCTAATAAATAAATCCATGAATTAATTTGTCTAATTTGCTGTTTTGTAGTAATCCAATCCACTTCATTATCTGTTATTTTTTTATCTTGTTCTAATGCAATTTTTTCCGCTTCTTCTTTTGTTATTTTAACTGGATTATCTTTATATTCTACGTTTTCGTTACATATAAAAGCACTATACACTTTTAGTTGATTATCTACCATTGCAAATCTAATTTCTACTCTTTCAAATTGATTTAATGCTTCTCCATAAACCTTATAGTATGTTACATACCAATAATTAACCACTTCATTATTTTGAAAATAGTATGGTTCTTCTTCAACTTGATTTATTTTATATTGGTTTTCTTTTAGTCCAAATAGACCATATATTTCATTTGCTTTTTTTATTGCCTCTTCTTTATTTAGTTGATCTGCTATCAATTTAGTATATTTTAAGTTTTCATCTGAAAAACACACACATTTTCCATTTTCAGCATTAATTCCTACATGAATCCCTTTATTTAAATTTGTATCTGTTGTAAAATAATATACTAATTCTGCTCCCATTATATAGTTTTTCTTTAATTCTTTTGTAACAAATTCTTGATCTTTAATTCCAAGTTTATTTAAAAATTTATTAGCTTCAACTATTGCTCCTTCCATATTAACTGCTTTTAATTCATCTTCTTTTGTAATTTCTTGTGAACCTTGGCTGTCTTTACTATCTTGTACCAACTCTTCATATGATTCATATTTTTTAGGTTCTTTAAAAACTTTTTCATATACCATTGTTCCTGCAAACACAACGCTTGCTGTTAATCCAGTAACTAGCATAAATGTTGCTACCATTTTTCCTATTTTATTTTTAAACATTTTCTCTTCCTCCTTTTCAAAGTTGGATATAGCTATTTTTCTTTTTACTCTTTTTAATACATTTTTATTTAACTCTTCATTATTCATATCTATATCCCTCCTTTTCTAAACTTTGTTTTATTCTTTTTCTAATTCTATATAATCTTGTTTTTACTTTAAATTCTGTAATATTTAATTCTCTGGCAATTTCTTTTCCTTTTTTTCCTGCATAATAAAATAATTCAAAAATATCGTTATCTTCTTTACTCATATTTTCTAAAGCTTTTTCCATTGTTTCTATTTTATTTTTGTTTTCGTAAATCTCTTCCACTTTTTTCTGCTCTTGCAAAACATTTTCATAATCTTCAATATTATAGTGTTCCTTTATTTTCCTTTTTTTCTTTTTTATTGTATTGTTTATTACTCCAGATAGATATGAGCTTATTTTGTCATTTTCGTTCATTTTATTAACATTTTTCCATAGTACAAAAAAAGTATCTGAAATAATTTCTTCTATATCTTCTTGTGTGAATTTTTGGTTTGATATATTTTTTATAATTGTATAAACATATCCGCTATAATCATTGATTATTTGTTCTATATTTATTTCATTGCTTTTCATATAATCTTTTAATATTTTGTTCTGTTTCAATTTAGATCTAAATCTCCTTTTATTTTTTTAGATATCTTACTTTTATAATACCAATTTTTTTAAAAAAGTTACACTTTACATGTAACGTTTTAACAAATTATTCATTATTTACTTTTTTTATAAATTAAGAGCACATATTTTAGAAATATCTGCTCTTAGACTTGTACTTTGTATTACTATTTTAATATAATATAATATAATATAATATTATATGCAAAATTTGACATCCAATGGGGAATAATTGCACCATATAATGAATTTGTTTTTAAATATATAAAATTCAAAACAAGATGTGTAATAAATAAATCTATAATCCAACTAAAATTTTTTATAGTTAAATCACTTAATGTCATTCCATAAGCTATCATTCTGTATGGAAAGTGCATTATTATAAATAGAATACCTACTACAAATACTGCTAACCATCTGTTCTTAATTAATCCATATATTCTCGTTCCTATATATCCTCTAAAAACAAATTCTTCACAAATTGCTACTAATAAATAATAAACTAATAATGTTAAAATTTCTTGTATAGAAACCACATTACTTCCATTTATTAAATGTGATAAACAATTATTATAAAACATAAAAGAGGCAAGTATTATCCCTATAATAATACTATTTTTCCACTTTCCTTTATAAAGACCCATTGTTTCTAAACTTTGCTTATTTAACTTAATAAATAATACTGTAATAACTATAATTAAGACATTAAATATGCAACCAACTAGCATTATATTCTCTTTTATAAATTCAAATTTAGTTTCTAATACTGCTAAAATAGAATAGTTTAATATCATAATTCCAAATAATACAAATGATAATACTCCATCTTTTCTTGTATATTGTTTTAGATTATTATCATATTCTATATCTGTCTGTAATATTTTCAACATATTTTTCTCCAATTCTAATAAAACAAATTTCCAGTTTACATCTTATTGAAAACTATTGTCTTTTCTTTCATTGATATTTTACTAACTTTGCAGACATATTCTTTTGCTCATTTTTTATAAGTTAAAAATGAATGGTTTATATTAAATCCTAAAATATTTTTAATTTCTTCATAAGATAGTTTATAGCTATCTTTATTATTTTCTTTTAAATATTTCAATAATGGCTCATATTTACTCATTGTTACCTTCAAGATAGATTGTAATTTATAAATAAAGTTCATTTCATAACAATTTTGTTAATCTTCGCTATAATCAATAACAATTTTATATATTCTCATTCCATATATATTATAGTAAGCCCTATATCTAGTTGTAATTGTTTTATCGTTTTTATAATCTACATGTGTAATTCCCTCATTTTTTATTGGAACTAATATACTTACTAGAATAACTATTAAAATGCCTATCAGAATAACATAATTTTTCTTTTTCATTACTTATCTACCCTCCACTATTTTTACTCATATTATCAACAACTTACAATTTTCAATTAATTTCCTATTTTACAATATTTAATTTATTTGTAAAAATATAATTGTGTTTGCTTTTGAATATCCAATTTTAAATTTTCCATTGTTCCATCTTCATAAATTTTATGCATAGCCTTCACTACACTACTTGGAAATATTCTTTTAATATCTTTTACATAGTAATTTCCATCTCTTGGTATTTTTGTATCTTTAACAGTAAATTTTCCATCTATATTTTCAATAACAAACTTACATGGAATTGATGAACCAGTATCTAGTTTAATTTCATTTGTTTCTAAATAATATTGTTCTTCTAATACCCAAGCATATATATTGTAAAGTTTTTTACTTTTTTCTTCAATTGAATATATTTTCATACTAACAAATGTTTTTTCATTTTCATAGCATTTATATTCATTATCACGCTTTCCTACTAAATAGTCTTTTATCGCTTTTTCTATTTCACTTTCCTTTACATTTTGCATGTCCACTGTATCAACAGGATTAGGACTGATATTTTCAATAGCAACATCAAAATTTTCTCTATTTGTAATACTTCTTTCAATTGTTTTATACACAATGATTATACTAATAACTATAATTATTGCAATTAAAATTCCAATAGTTATTTTCTTGTTTTTGCTCATTTTTGTCACCAGTTTAACCTTTCACTATATAATTTCATCTGCACAGCTTGTTTTCTTATAATTCAAATAGTATCATAAAAATAATTAATTAGCAATTATACGTTACAGTTCACAGCTTATTTATATTTGCTAAAGAGTTATAATATATTATAACTCTTTAGCACTATTTAAAATTAGAAGACTTTTTCCAACAATTTTCTTTACTTTTTTTACGAAGTAATATAAAATACAGATGTCTAAAAATTTTTTTCAAAAATAAAAGTACAAAATATAAATATAACTAATGAAAAGCCTTTATTTTGGATATAATAAGAAAAATTTTGGAGGAAACAAATGAAGAAAAAAAATGAATTAAATGAAAAAGATTTAAAAATGACTTGCAATTCTGAACTTTTCGACTTTGAAACAACACAGGAATTACAACCTATACAGACTGGAATTGGTCAAGAACGTGGAATTAAAGCCTTAGAATTTGGATTACAGGTAGATGTAAAAGGATATAACTTATATTTAGAAGGTCCAAGTGGAGTCGGAAAAACAATGTACACAAAAAATTACTTAGAAAAAATTGCTCCAAAGAAAAAGACACCTTCTGATTGGTGCTACATTTATAATTTTGATAATCCTAATGAGCCAATTGCTGTTGATTTACCTGCTGGACAAGGTAAAGAATTCAAAGAAGCAATGGATGGATTTATTAAAGAAATCAAAAAAGATATTCAAAAAACTTTTAGTAATGACGACTTTGAGAAAGAAAAAGCTTTAATTAAACAAGAATTTGAGTCAAAACGCTCTGAATTATTAGACAAATTAAATGAAGATGCTTCTAAATATAATTTCCAAGTTAAAGCTTCTCAAAATGGTATATATATGATGCCTGTTGTAGATGGTAAAGCAATTGAAGAAGAGGAATTTGATAAATTAGAAGAAAATATAAAACAAGAATATGAAGAAAAATCTGTAATTGTTCAAGAACAAATTATGCAAGTTATTGGACAAATTAAAGAAATAGAACGTCAATCTGATAAAAAAATTTCAGAATGGCAATCAAATATTGCATTACTTACAGTAAATGTTCACATTAATTATCTAAAATCAAAATATAAAAGAAATAAAAAAATCAATCAATTTTTAACAAATGTAAAGCAAGACATATTAAAAAATATCCCTGCTTTTCTTGAAAATGATACAAATAAAAATCAACAAGCACAAGTACAACAGAATCCTATGGCAAAAAAACCTGACCCTTCTTTAAATTATCGTGTAAACTTATTTATTGATAATTCAAATCGTGAAGGTGCACCTGTAATAATGGATTCTAATTATTCTTACAATAACATTTTTGGTACAATAGAATATGAGAATTACTATGGTTCACTAAAAACAGATCATACAATGTTAAAGCCAGGATTATTACAAAAAGCAAATGGTGGGTACATTATTTTTCAAATAAAAGATTTACTTACAAATGGTGCTTGTTATGAAAGTTTAAAAAAGGCACTGAGAATTAAAAAAATAGGAATTGACAACTCTTCTGAACAACGTTCTTCTATGGTTTTAATTTCTTTAAAGCCAGAGCCAATTCCTTTAGATTTAAAAGTAATTTTAATTGGAAATAGTATTACTTATCAAAATCTTTTAGCGATGGATTCAGATTTTAGAAAATTATTTAAAATTAAAGTCGAATTTGAAGAAATTGCCGATATTAATAAAGAGAATTTAAACAAACTAGCACAAATTGTTCATGGATTTTGTGAAGATGAGGATCTTCCTCATCTAGATAAAACCGCTATGGCAAGACTTGTTGAATATGCTTCAAAATTAGCAGGAAGTCACAATAAAATTTCTACAAGATTTAATGATTTAATACAAGTAGTAGGTGAAGCTGCTACTTGGGCAAAAATATCAAAATCAAAAATTGTAACTAGTAAATTTATTGATAAAGCTTTAGAAGAAAGAATTGAAAGAGTAAAAAAATATGATGCTAAATATTTAGAAATGATAAAAGAAAATACACTTTTAATTAACACTTCTGGATTTGAAGTTGGACAGTTAAATGGCTTAACAGTCATGACAATAGGTGATTATACTTTTGGAAAACCAGCCAAAATCACAGTTAATACCTATACAGGCAAAACAGGAATTATAAACATAGAAAGAGAAGTAGAAATCTCTGGTCCTTCACATTCAAAAGGTGTATATATACTTTCAGGTTATTTAGGAGAAATGTTCGCCCAAGATATTCCTTTATGTTTAACTGCTAGTATTTGTTTTGAACAATTATACAATGGAGTTGATGGAGATAGTGCTTCTAGTACTGAATTATATGGATTACTTTCAAGTTTATCTGGAATACCAATAAATCAGTCAATTGCTGTTACAGGGTCTGTTAATCAAAAAGGTGAAATACAACCAATTGGTGGTGTAAACGAAAAAATAGAAGGATTTTTCCAAATTTGTAAAATGAGAGGATTAGATGGTACACATGGAGTTATGATTCCAATACAAAATGTTGATAATCTACAACTTTCTGATGAAATTGTTGATGCTGTCAAAAATAAAAAGTTTCATATTTATTCTATTTCTACAATCGAAGAAGGTATTGAAGTATTAACAGGAGTACCTGCTGGTAAAAAAGACGAAAATGGTCATTTCCCTGCTGGAACAGTTAATCGTCTTGTTTACGAAAAATTAAAAAAATATGCAAAAGTTGGAGAAAGGGACGCGGACTAAGTGCAAGAAGTTGAACAAAGGGACACACTACAAGTGTCAAGATGGATAGGTCTCTTTGTTCATCTTTGTTTTAGTCTTTATATAACAAAAATAACAAATTATAAAATTATCAAAAATGCTCGTTCAAGCTAATTATCATAGAAATTCTAAATTCATTTTATGGCACCCTTCCATCAATAGATGAACTCTTTCCATAAAATGAATATAAGAATTTCTAATTCAATTACTTTCAATGCGCTTTTTTCAAATTTTATAAATCGTCTTTTATAGAAATCAATTTACAAATTGCAACATATCTATTGTCATTATACTCATAATCTTCGAAATTTAATTTTGCATTAAATGGCCCAAATTTCATATGCGGTCTTGAAAAATCAAATCCTAATAATCCTAAATTTCCATAATAGCTATTGCAAATACACTCATCAGGAATAGTATTGACCATCCCTAATTTTGATTTATTAATTATTGAATCTATTTTAGGCGTTTTTGCATATTCCAAAGGTGTATTATAATTTAGTTCTTTATATTCTTTATCTGCCAATCCATCACATTGTATAATTAATCTTTTCAAAATATCACTTCCTGTAAATTTAATTATTTATACAATTTATTATATTTTTAATAAATAAATTTGTCAAATGCCAGTGGGGAGAACGATTTAGTTAAGTACACTAAAAAATATATTATTTTTTTACTATTGTTCCTTTCAGTAAGTAGCTAAATGAACTACCCAAGGAATCTGTTACATAACTTTTTTTTAGAAAGTATGTAACTCACTATGACACTTTCAAAACTTCGTTCTGAAAAGATGTCAGTGGACTCCTTGTGGAGAGCTCATAAATTATCTAATTTTGCAATAGATAATTTATGTCGAAAGTCATTAAAAATTTCAGTTTTTGGAAAAATATTCAAAATTTATTGACACATAAATAAATAATATTATATAATCAAACAAAAGTTTTAATAATAAGGAGAATTTATGAAAGCAATAAATGTTTTAGATACTAAAATTACATATTTCAATATAAATAATGAAGACTACATTTCATTAACAGACATGCTAAAATCGAAAAATGGTGATTTTTTCATTTCAGACTGGTTAAGAAATAGAAATACTATTGAATTTTTAGGCATATGGGAAGAATTACACAATCCTAATTTTAACTATGGCGAATTCGCCATAATTAAAAGTCAAGCAGGTTTAAATAGTTATAAATTAAGTGTTAAAGAATGGGTAAATAAAACAAATAGTATTGGTATTGTTGCTAAAACTGGTAGATATGGTGGAACATATGCTCATAAAGATATTGCTTTTGAGTTTGGTATGTGGATAAGTCCAAAGTTTAAGTTACTTTTAATAAAAGAATTTGAAAGGCTTAAAGCAGAAGAACAAAAGCAATTAGGTTGGGACGCAAAAAGAGAATTATCAAAGATAAATTATAAAATCCATACAGATGCAATAAAGAAAAATTTAATTCCAAAAGAACTTACTAAATATGAAACAAGCATTGTTTATGCAGAAGAAGCAGATGTATTAAATATGGCTTTATTTGGGATGACAGCGAAACAATGGAGAGATAAAAATCCAGATAAACAAGGAAACATTAGAGATTATGCTAATATAAATGAGTTAATTTGTCTAGCAAATTTGGAAAACGTAAATTCAATTTATATAAATGAAAGACTAGAACAGTCCGAAAGACTAATTAGACTAAATAAAATAGCAATTGCTCAAATGGAAATATTAACAAAAACCAATAAGAACATACTTAAAGAAAATAATTAAAGTATTGAAAAGTACAGAAAAATATATCTTTCTAAAATTATTAATTCTACTACACTTTTATAATATAGTTTTTTTTATAAAGTGTACTTAACTTATTCTTACTGGACAGGTCTTTTTGGCAACCTTATCTTTTTACTCAAGAAATTATAAAAATAACAAATTATAAAATTTGAAAAAAGCGCTATTAGAAAGTAATTGAACTAGAAATTCTTAAATTCATTTTATGGAAAGAGTTCATCTATTGATGGAAAGGTGCCATAAAATGAATTTAAAATTTCTGTGATAATTAGCTTGAACGAGCATTTTTGATAATTTTATAATTTTTTATTTTTGATATGTGAGTATACTAATAAGGTTGCCAAAAGGACCTGTGCCTCTTGGCAATTCTTCTAAAAAACATTTTGCAAATTAAATGCATATTTATCTTCTATATGTTTCAAAACAAATACACTTTTATCTAATTCACTAACTGCTTCTGCGTATTCATTTGTAATAATAAAACTTTTTAATGCAGTTATATTTGTTTCTACCTTTTCTAATTCATCATGTTCTATATAATAAGCTAATCTTTCGTGCCTACTTTTCCAATTATCTTCTATTTCTTGTATTTTACCTTTTATATTATCGTCAGAAATATTATCTTCTTTTTCTTCTAATTTTGTTTTTAATTCTGTTAAACTATCTGATAGTTCTTTTACAGATTCTATAGTGTAATTTTGTGTTATTATATTTCCTATAATAATTACTATAACAATAAACAAGCATATTATCATTTCTTTCCACATAATTAATCCTCCTTATTCTCCTTTTTTTGGCAGAAAATCTGTCCTTTTCCATCTAATGTTACAACTAATGCTTCTTCAGGATTCATATTAAATTTTTCTACTTGTTTCTTTAACCATGCGTAATTTTTTCCAATTGCTTGCAAATTTTTATTCATAACTTTTCCATCTACTACCAAATCATATGGAATTCCTTCATATTCAGGTGTTATATTGAAGTCTTCTGGTATTGTATTTCTTTTTTCTGGCTTTTGTATAACTGTAACTTGTCCACTTGTTTCTAATATTGCGTATTCTACATCTCCTAAATTTACTACATTATTTCCTCTTAGTCTTTCCTCTAGCTCGTTTATTGTAAATCTTTCTTTTACTAATGCTTTTTCGTTAATTTTCCCTCTATAAATTAGTATGCTTGGTTTTCCGCATATAACTTCTCTTGCTTTTAAACTTTTTATATTGATAACTGAAATAGTTAAATGCATTACTAAAAGTCCAAGTATAGGAATAATACCGTTAAAAATAGGTATTCCTATTTCAGTCATTGGAATTGATGCTAAGTCTGCAATCATAATTGATATTGCAAGTTCAAATGGTTGAAGTTGCCCTATTTCTCTTTTTCCCATTAGTCTCATAACAATTAGTACTATTAAATATAAGATAATTGCTCTAAAGAATGTAATTAACATATTTGCACCTCTTTTTTAATTTTTTCAAATTTTTTCTTATTTTTAGCAAATATTGACTTTTTTATACTGATTTTTTTGAATAAATAATTTTTTTTTGTGAATAATAATTTTATAACCTTAAAAAAAATACATTATGAATTTTAATAACTAAGGAGGTTGGACTTATGTCAGAAGCACAAGGAAATCAAACAAGTAGCGGTGCTTCTACTGTATGGCAAGTTGTTGGAAGATTAGTTGCAGCTGCAGTAGTTTTAGCAATTACCGCATTTTTTACACCTGGATTTACAATTAATAGTTTTTGGGCTTTAGCAATAGCCGCTGTTGTCCTAACTGTTATAGATTATTTAGTTATCAAATTTACTGGTTTACATGCTAGTCCATTTGGTAAGGGATTTGTAGGATTCGCATTAGCAGCTATTATTTTATATGTTACTCAATTCTTTGTTGCAGGATATTCTATTTCTTGGATTGCTGCAATTATTGGTGCATTAATCTACGGTGTGGTTGATTACTTTATACCTGGAAATCAACAAATGTAAGGTCTTTTTTAGACAATCAAAAATATCCAAACGTTATATCGCTTGGATATTTTTGATTCTAATCTAATAAAAAGTCTTCTGTTATTTCAAATACATTTTCACTATTTGTGTCAATCTTTCCTTGTACACCTATTGGTATAACTGAGTTTACTATTCGATGCCCAAATTCATTACATTTAATAATTGGAAAATCATATTCTTTTGTATATTCCAATAATATGTCTTCCATTTGAGGATATATACTTCCAGTTTTTTGTAAATCATAATTATACCCTATAATAATTCCTTTAATTTTATTAAACATTCCATATTGTTTTAAATGTGCAAATCTTCTTTGACATTCATTTGGTGAAGTCCTATAACTTTCTATTAGTAAAATTTTATCTTGCATATCTGGTAAATATTCTGTACCTAGAAGATACATCATAGAACCTAAGTTTGTACCAATTATTTTTCCTTCAACATTTCCATCTCTAATAATTCCTTTTTTGCCAGTGTATAATTTATGTATTTTCTTATTTATAAAAGCACTTTCAAATTCTTTGAATTTTTCTTCTCCATCATCTTCACCGAAATGAACAAATGATTCTCCATGAAAAGTTACTAACCCTGCCTTATTATAAATTGTTTGTGCTAGAACTGTTATATCACTATAACCTACTATGATTTTGGGATTTTGTTTTATTATTTCGTAATCTAATAAATCGATAAAAGTATTGCATGTTTGACCGCCATTAAGGCAAATTATCGCTTTTACCTCATCGTCTTGAAACATATTCATCATATCTTCTGCTTTTTGTTCTCTTGTTCCAGCTGAACCGTAATAGTTTTCTAATAGATATTTTCCTCTTTTAATTTTAAATCCTTTATTTCGAAATAATTTTTCTGCTTTTTCTAAATGTTCTGTCATATATTCATCGTGATTTAAAGCATTTGCTACTCCTACCACTCCTATTGTATCTCCATATTTTAGTTTTTTTGCTAACATATTTCTTCCCCCATTATTTTATATATGTTTTTCTACCCACTTCTGAAGTTTTTATACTAATCTTTTACACTCTCAAGTAATTCCTATCCATATTCTTCCGAAAAGTTAAATATAAAACTCCTTCACGCTATTTGAAATAATGTTGTCTAAATAATCACTTAAAACTTCTCTACAATTTCATTTTTATTTTTATAAATGCTATTTTCCTTTACAACTCCTCTAACACAAGACAAAGGATACACATTAGTGTTTCTGCCAATTACTGTTCCTGGATTTAAAACACTTCCACAACCTACTTCTACATTATCTCCAAGCATTGCTCCAAATTTCTTTAAACCGGTTTCTATTGTTTCTTTGTCATTTTTTACAATAACAAGCTTTTTGTCAGATTTCACATTAGAAGTAATAGAACCTGCTCCCATATGTGATTTAAAACCTATAATTGAATCTCCTACATAGTTATAATGCGGAACTTGAACTTTATTAAATAAAATAACATTTTTTAATTCTGTAGAATTCCCAACAACTGCTCCTTCTCCAACTATTGCATTCCCTCTTATAAAAGCACAATGTCTTATTTCTGCATTTTCGCCTATAATTGCTGGTCCATTAATATATGCTGTTGGAGCTACTTTTGCTGTTTTAGCTATCCATATATTCTCTGCTCTTTTTTCATATTTATTAGGGTCTAAAGTATTTCCTAACTTAATAATAAATTCACTTATTTTAGGTAATACTTCCCAAGGATATGTTGCTGTTTCTAATAATTCTCTTGCCATTGTTTCTTCTAAATTATATAAATTAAGTATTTTGCACTCTTCCATTTAATTTTCCCCTCTCTTTTTTAGTTTATGGAAATTACTTCCACATTTCATTTTTTCATATATTACTTTACGCTATTTTTTAATACTGTATTATTTACAATTCATAGTTATATTTAAATAAAGAGTTATAATATATTATTTTTTAGAAATGAATGTGGGGACCAACAAGTTATAGTTTGTAAATAAAGTTTGAGGAGCAACTGCACCGCAGAAGTTTATCTACAAACTGTTAGCAGTTGGGAATGGATAAAAATAATATATTATAACTATTTAGAAAATGCACATAAGTTGTGCATTGTAATTTAATTATATTATACCATTGTTTGCCATTTAAACCCGGAACCAATGGCAACATCCTTTTTCTGTCTTTCCCAATATTTCTCGTATAATTCCTTTGCTGTTTTTGGGCTATCAACACCCTCTCTATTTTTTACAGGTGCAAAGTCATCTTCTCTTTTTCCTCTTAAAATTGCAATGTCATCAAAAAACTCAAAACTATCAAAAATGAAAGATTCAAATTTATATGAGTTTGGCTCATTTGGAACAATTTCTTTTCCATTTTCATCTATGTATGAATTTTTCTTAAATGCACTATGATACATTAAATATTCTTTGCTTACTTTTTCAATGGCTTCTATACTAAATAAGTTACACATAATGTGAGATTCTCCATATTTTAATTCTCCATTATCATCTACTTCTTCTGCCATTTTTTCTGGTAATTCAGAATACTCTATTACTTTTGGGTGTCCATTCATCTTGCAGAATACTCCTACTCTTTCGTGTGGGTTAGCTTTTACTACAGATTTAGAAGCAATTTGTACTCCTTCGCTTATTGCCATTCCTAATAAAGTAGTATCTGCCATTTTTAAAATCGCATTATCTACTCCACCTATGAAAACCCATTTAATATTTCTTTCTTTCATATTAGATAACATTCCACTTGTTCTTAAAGATGAAAATACTCCTCCATTTCCATCTGATGCTTCTTTTATTCTATTATCTTTTCCTATTAAAATTTTTCCATTTGTATCGATTAAAGGTAATTCTCCTTGCATAAATAATGTAACAAATTCATTTGGATAGCCAAAATAATTATTCTTTTCTAGGAATTCTTCTGTTTCATTATGGTTTTCTTTACTTGTCATTATGTACCAAGGAATTGTAGTTTCGTATTCTTTATTTGCGTCTTTTAGATTTTCTGCTAAAATTTCAAATAAGTATTTTCCTTTTCCATACACATCTAGTTTAAATGTCCCTTTTGGTCCTGTGTGTCCTAATCTTGTTCCTTGACCTCCTGCCATTGTAACTACTGCATATTCTCCATTTCTTATTGCAGTTTCTCCTGCTATGTCAAATTCTTCCTTTTGGATTTTAGATAATTTTTCTTTATCTAAATATTTTATTGATTCTATTTTATTTTCTTTGATTTCAACTTCTTTTTTTGTATTATCATACAATTCCATAATTTGATGAAAATCTATTTTATCTATTTGTTTAATTAATTTTTCCTTTTGTGTATCATCTAATTTATTTAGTAATTTGATGATATGTTCTTGATTATATATTTTTAGTGTTTCTATTATGTCTTGTGTTTTATCCATCCTATTATTCATCCCTTTCAGCCTTTTGGCTAATAAACTAGTATATTATATGATACTATGTTTAATATGGTTATTCTATCATATATATCTTTCTTTATCAAGATTTTTTTATGGTAATAGTTTAAAATTTAATTATGACAGTTTTTATATATATTTTTAATAGCGCGAAGAGGATAGTATTTATATATTTTGTAGTGAGCTTGTGGGGACCGTTCAAAAATCCTCAAAAGTTCTATGAACTTTTGTTAGGATTTTTAGAATGGGGATAACGAAAAAATATATAAATACTATCCTCTGGGAGCGAGTAGTTTTAAATTTATAAACTGTCATAATTAATTTTGATTAAAACTTGTCATATTCTCAAAACTTGCTCAATATATATTAACTAAAGTAATTTAAGTACAAACATTTTTCTTTGGAAAATAAAGGAGGTATATAGATGGAAAATACAAGATTGTATCAAGACATCGCAAAAAGAACAGATGGTGACATCTACGTAGGAGTGGTTGGACCTGTAAGAACAGGAAAATCTACTTTTATCAAAAAATTTATGGACTTACTCGTTATTCCTAACATTGACAATGAATACAAAAAGGAGCGTGCAAGAGACGAACTTCCACAAAGTGCTGGTGGAAAAACAATAATGACAACTGAGCCAAAATTCGTACCTAATGAAGCAATTGAAATTACATTAGATAACAATTTAAAATTTAAAACTCGTTTAGTAGATTGTGTAGGATATTTAGTTGACAATGCAATTGGATATTTAGAAGACGATATGCCAAGAATGGTAAAAACACCTTGGTCAGAAGAAGAAATTCCTTTTGAATCAGCTGCTGAAATTGGAACAAAAAAAGTAATTGAAGAACATTCAACAATTGGAATTTTAGTAACAACAGATGGTAGTATTACAGATATTCCTAGAGAAGATTATATTAAAGCTGAAGAAAGAGTAGTATCAGAATTAAAGGCATTAAATAAACCTTTTATAATTTTGTTAAATTCACAAGAACCAAATTCTAGTTATACACAAGAATTATCACAAAAATTAAGTGAAAAATATGGAACAACTGTAATGCCTACTAATTGTGAATACTTAAATATAGAAGACATTAATGAAATGTTTGCAAAAGTTTTATACGAATTTCCTGTTGATCAAGTTCGTATTAAATTCCCTAGATGGATTGACGGATTAGATTATGAACATCCATTAAAAGCAGAATTATATAAAGAAATACAAGACGCCTTTTCTAATGTTAATGTTTTAAAAGATGTATCTACTTGTGTAAATTCGATTAAACAAACAGAAATTATAAATAAAACATCTATTGAAGACATTCAATTAGGATCTGGAAATGTTAATATTGAAATCACATTAAAAGAAGAACTATTTTACAATGTACTTTCTGAAATCACTGGAGTGCAAGTTTCAAATGAAGGTGACTTATTCAGTATCATTTCAGAACTATCAAAAACAAAAAAACAATATGACAAAATCGCTTGTGCATTAGACGATGTAAATCGTAAAGGATATGGAATTGTAACACCAACAATAGATGAATTAATTTTAGAAGAACCAGAAATGATAAAACAAGGCTCTCGATTTGGAGTAAAACTAAAAGCAACAGCACCATCAATACACCTAATAAAAACAAATGTAGAAACAGAAGTATCACCAATAGTAGGTTCAGAAAAACAATCAGAAGAACTTGTAAACTACCTACTATCTGGATTTGAAAGCGATCCAAAACAAATATGGGAATCAAACATATTCGGAAAAAGCCTACACGAACTAATAAATGAAGGACTACAAACAAAACTAGCAAAAATGCCAGAAGACGCACAAATAAAACTACAAGAAACATTAGAAAGAATAGTAAACGAAGGAAGTGGCGGATTAATCTGTATAATTTTATAATGTAAAAGTGTGACAAATGAGACATTTGGGACGGTCTTCATTTGTCTCACATTTTTGTCGAATTTTGTAGAGCAAATTAAAAAGTGCTAGTTTTAAACTTAATCTAAAAAGTTATAAACTTTTTATTAAATTTATATTAGCACTTTTTTAATAAATCAAAGATATTCCAAAACAAAATTTATTCATTTTTACATTTGCAAATTTAATTCAAATCTCTCAATAAATCCAATCCATACAAATTTCGACATAAAAGTGAGACAAATGAGCACCGTCCCAAGTGTCTCAAAAATTGTCGTTACTTATTTCTGGATATGTAAATAGTTTTCCGCCTTCTGTGAATCTTCCATTTGGTTGGTGGTCAATATTCATATCGTTTGCTCCTTTTAAAAAGTATTTGTATCTTGTTGCTTGACTTACCCAACCTACTCCAGTAACTACAGGGTCATCCCATGTTGCATCTATTGCATACCAGTTATTATTTAGTAATACATAGTTCCATGCATGGTTTTCTGTATTTCCTTCTGAATTTCTTCCTGTTCCTATTACTAGGGTACATGGTATTTCTAGTCCATCCATTAAATACTTAAATGCTCTGGCGTATCCTTCACATACCGCTTCCCCATTTATAAGTGCTCCATAAATATTATATATGTTGTCTTTTGATATTGTTGAGTCATATTCAATATTTGCTATTAAATAGTCGTGTACCATTTTTATATCATCATATGTATTCCCTGTTTTGTTTTGTATAATATATTTCTTTACTTGTTCTAGTTTTTTAATTGCTTGATTTATTTGCTCTTGTGATGAAAATTCGTCTATTAAATAATTTTCTTGATTTCCACTGTTTACATATACATAGTAAGTTGTTTTTCTTCCTCTTGTTGTGGTTTCTATGTTTAAATACATTTTGTTCGGGCTTAAATAAAATACATCTGGGTTATCATATGTATATGCTTCAATTGCTGATTGATAGTACTTTCCTAATTCATCCTGTCCATTTTCTTTTCCTAATAATTCTGAAAATGAACTACCAAGCTCAACTTTATATGTCCCTGTTTTCATATTTTCTTTATTACTTTCAAATGCTTTATAAATTGTTTTAGAATACTCGTCTAATTGATTATAAAAATATTTCTCTATTTTTACATTATTATAATCTATCTTTTGATTTGAAGAATCTCCATCTTTAATCTCATCAAATGGATTTTCTATAATTTGCGGTGTTTTTATATCTTCACTAATTGTGGCTTCATCACTTGTTATAATTGTTCTTACACCTTCTAGCTCTGCTATTTCTTGTATACTTTTCCACTCTTTCCACAATATATTACCAAAAAATATAACTACACATATAATTAAAATTATTATTAAAAACATAATTATGCTTGTAAATTTGTTTCTCATTTGTTTCTCCTTTTTTGCTCAATTCATTTTTATTATATCATTTTTTTATTACAAAAACTAGTATATTTTACTTGATTTTAGAAATACTATAAAAAAATGTTATTATTTAGACCAAATAACTTAAAATAGCGCGAAGAAGTTTATATATTCAATTTTTTTAGGAGGATACGAGTAGGAATTACTTGGGGGAGCCTAAAAAAATTAATATATACACTTCTGGGAGCGAGTACGTAATATTAAGTCTAAATAGTAACAAAAAATGGTTACAATTTACAGCTCTATTTAAAATAATATAGTAGCTAAAGAGTTATAATATATTATAACTCTTTAGCAAATATTAACAAGGCTGTTAATTGTATCAAAAAATAATAAACAATGACAAAATTCAAGGAGAAAACAATGAGTTTTAAAAAAATATTTGACTCTTATTTTAAATACGAACCACAAAATCATTATCAATTTACCATACCAGACACTCAAGATTCAAATGCTGAAAATGAAACAACAACCGATAATTCAGAAGAAAAAGTTAATGTTTTTCCTACTATCCAAAAAAACTTGGAATACCTAAGAACAAAATACAACCTTTTAATTAATAGTGATGTAATTATTAGGCAATTCACTCTAAATGCTCGCGGGAAACAATATGATGCTTTTATTGCTTATATTGATGGAATGGTAGATTCCAAAATTATGGATGAATTTATTCTAAAACCTCTAATGGTTAGAAATAAAAATAATTTGTTTGACAGTTCTCAAAATAAGATTATTTCAGAATCAAAAACAAATAATGTAACAGTAAGAAAAGTAAAACGATTCGACCTATCTAATTATTTAATGGGGTGCTTAATGCCTCAAAATGCTTTAAAAGAAGTTAGTGATTTCAGCGAAATTGCCTCACGGAATAAATTCACGGTAATTGCGCTTTATTTGTAGAAACATTATCTATTGCTTTTGATATTGAAGTAAAAGGCTTTAAACAAAGAAGTGTAGATACACCTAATAATGAAATTGTTATAAAAGGTCCACATGAAGCTTTTGTAGAAAATATTAGAACAAATACCTCTTTAATTCGTCGTATTATAAATAACGAAAATTTAATTATAGAAAATTTAGAAGTGGGTAATCTCACAAAAACAAAATGTGCTGTTTGTTATATTAAAAATATCGCAAATAATGACTTAGTTAATGAAGTAAAGTATCGTCTAAATAATTTAGATGTTGATTCTCTACTTTCAGCAGGTGAGTTAGAACAACTTATTGTTGATTCTAATATATTAGGAATTCCTGAAATGCTTTCTACTGAAAGGCCTGATAAAGTATCTAAATATTTATTAAATGGTCGTGTTGTAGTACTTATAAATGGTAATCCATATGGTGTAATTATACCTGCAGTCCTGATTGACTTTTTGGCTTCACCTGAAGATACAAATCTAAAAGTTAATTTTGCTAATTTTTTACGAGGTCTAAGAGTACTTGCATCTTTTATTACTTTATTGCTACCTGGTATGTATGTTGCAATCACAAGTTTTCATCAGGAAATCCTTCCTACTGGTTTACTGTATTCCATTTTAGCATCTCGTGAAAATGTACCATTTCCTATTATTGTTGAAATTTTGTTGATGGAAATTTCTTTTGAGTTAATTCGTGAAGCAGGCTTACGAGTTCCTTCACCTATTGGTCCAACTATTCGGAATTGTTGGCGCTTTGGTACTAGGACAAGCAGCCGTTTCAGCTGGTATTGTTAGTCCTATCTTAATTATTATAGTAGCAATTACTGGTATTGCATCTTTTGCTATTCCTGATTTTTCATTTGGATTTCATCTAAGATACTTTAGATTTGCATTTGTTTTATTAGGATTTATGTGTGGATTTTTAGGGATTTCTTTAGGATTATTTATTTATATTTCTATTCTTTGTAGCTTAAGGTCTTTTGGAGTATCATTTATGACTCCTTTAGCTCCTACAAGTAATACAACTGGAAACAACTATTTCCTACCTCCTATTTGGAAAAGAGAATATCGTGCTTCTTATATGGCACCTAAGCAGGCTCAAAAGCAAGAAAAAATTGCAATGAAATGGAAATTTAATCCAAAACTATATCATAAATAAAAGTTATTAGTTACAAATTTTTTAACTAAACTTAGTAATTATAGTTACTGTTCAATGTTTTTATTTTAGAATAGCGCGAAGATGTATATATATTAATATTTTGAAGTAAAAGACCTATAGGTAGACCCCAGCTATGTTTTTTACGACAAAAATATTAATATATATACATCTGGGAGCTACCACACAGTTACATTGAACAGTAACTAATTATAACTTGTGAAAGGATTGATAACTATGAGTTCTTCTAAACTCAATGTTTTAGAAGCAGTTATGCTTATTTTAACAATTGTAGTAACACATACAATTTTATGTTTGCCTAGAAATATATTAGTACTTACTAAATCAGCTACTGTTATTAATTTAATTTATATTAGTATAATTGCTATATTAATCGGCTATTTTATATATTGCTTATTAAAAAAGTTCCCTGGGTCAGACATAATAGATATCTCTGAATTTTTAGGTGGTAAAATATTGAAAACAATTATTGGAACAATTTTTATAGTATATTTTATTATAAGCTCAAGCATTTTACTTAGAAACTTCTGTGAAAGTTTAAAAATTATTTACTATTCTACAACTAACATTATATTCATTATATTACTATTTATTGTAACACTATGTATTGCGAATAGACTTGATTTTAGTGCAACATTAAAGACTAATACATTAATTGTACCTTTAGTATTAGCAAGTATGATATTTCTATTCTTTGCTAATATGAATAAATTTGTCCCTCAAAGAATGTTTCCACTTTTTGGGGATGGATTATTTCAAACTTTTGGATTAGGACTTACTAATTTAGCATCTTTTGGTGGCATAGCTTATTTATATTTTTTGCCACCACTACTAAAAGAACCTAAATATATGAAAAAAGTTATATTATTAGCTGTTGGAATTTCTGCTATATATCTAATATTATGCGTGTCTACTTTACTATTTATGTTTTCATTTTTTATTGAAGCAAATGAAATTACACCTTTATATAATGCCACTCGTTATATTGAGTTTGGAAACTTTTTTCAAAGATTGGAATCTATATTTTTATTAATTTGGATTTTATCTTTTGCTTGTTATTTGAGTATCGTTAGTAAATTTAGTATGCGTATTTTTCAAAAATTAACTAATATTGAAAATAAAAAAGCATTAATTGATATATTTGGGTTACTTATTTTTGGAATTAGTATTTTTCCAAAGAATTACGCTATATCTGAAAATTTCGAAACAAAAATTTACCCTTATTTAGTATTAGGAATAGTATTTGCCCTTAGCATTAGCATTCTTATTTTAGCAAATTTAAGTAAAAAGAAAAAAAATAATCCTCGAAAGGAGAATAAATATGCCTAAATTATTGAGAAATGGATTTGTTTTTTTGCTAATTGTAATATTTATTGTAGCCTTTTCTAATTCCTACGCATCACTTAATATAGATAATTTAGCATATGTGTTAGCTATTGGAATTGACACTTCTGATGATAATAAATTAGAAGTTACTTTTCAATTTTCTACAACAACAGCAGCTTCTGAATCTGGTTCTACAGAAAAAACACAACCTGTTATTAATTCTGTAACAGCTTCTTCTCTAAGTAATGCCATTAACTTAATGAATAGTTATATGGGAAAAGAAATAAATATGTCACACTGTAAAGTCATAATATTCTCAGAAGCACTTGCTTACCAAGGAATTTCAGATGAAATATATACTTTAATAAATGATACTCAAATCAGACCTTCTGCCAATATAATTATCAGTAAATGTGATGCAAAATACTATATTAAACAGACAAAACCTGAACTAGAAAATTTGGTGTCTAAATATTATGAAGTTTTAACAAATTCAAGTAAATATACTGGATATATTCCTGATTCAACTATTGGAGATTTTTTTAATAGCCTTATATGTACAACTTGTCAACCTTATGCTATTTTAGGTGGAATAAATCAGGCAGAAACAGAAAATTCATCTCTTTCTAATTCTGAAAAGGATTATGCATTAAAGGCAAATCATACTCCTTTTGAAGGAGAAAACGGCTCAGAAAATATTGGAGTTGCTGTATTTAAAGATGACAAATTAGTAGGTGAATTAAATGCAATAGAAACAATCTCATTTTTAATAATAAAAAATGATGTTAATCGATTTTTAATTTCAGTTCCTGACCCCATAAAGCAAGGAGAATATTTAGATATTTATCTAATGCCTGATGGTTCTCCTGATATAAAAGTCGATACTAGTACAACATCCCCTTATGTTAAAATAAAAACTAAATTTTCAGGTCGAATTTACTCTATGTCAAAAGATTCACAATATTTGTCACCAGAAGTTATAGATGCTGTATCAGCTAGTTGTAATAGTTATTTAGAATCTAATCTTTCTAACTATTTATATAAAACTTCAAAAGAATTTCATTCTGATATATCTGGATTTGGTAGACCAGCTTCAACAAATTTTCTTTCAACCCCAGAATCTAATAAATATGGTTGGTTAGATAATTATAAAAATGCTTTTTTTGATGTACATGTAGATACTTCTGTTAAATCTGGAATGATGATTACAGAAACTTAAAATTAAGGAGGTATTATTTTGGCTAGTATTATTTATAATGTTATATTTTTATTTATAAGTATTTATATATTGCTAAAAACAATTGGATATGGTTTATATGAGTTTAATGAAAAGCAGAATAAATCAGGTGGTACAGTTGTTATTATCTTTTCCATATTAGTAGTTATATTTTCTAATATTATGATGTTCACAAATTAAATTTTAAAAAGTTGCCAAGAGGGACGGGTCTTTTTGGCAACCTTGCCACTGGTTCCGGGTTTAAATGGCAACCTTATCTTTCGACTTAGAAATAGTAAAAATAAAAATTATAAAATTTGAAAAAAGCGCATTGAAAGTAATTGAATTAGAAATTATTAATTTGGTTTATGGAAATAGTTCATTTTTAATGAAAGGGTGCCATAAACCAAATTTAGAATTTCTATGAAAATTAGCTTGAACGAGCATTTTTGATAATTTTATAATTTTTATTTTTAACAATACACAAGCATAATATTAAGGTTGCCATTTAAACCCGGAACCAGTGGCAAGTTAAACAAGTTCAAAGTCAATTTGTCTCAATAATTTGTTTGCATTGTCTACTCTGATTTTTACTTTGTCTCCGATTTTGTATATTTTGTTTGTTCTTTCCCCTATTAGTCGTTTTCTGTCTTCATCGTAGATAAAATATTCATTTCCCATTTTGTCAAATCTGATAAGCCCCTCTACTGTGTTTTCTAATTCTACAAACATTCCAAAAGATGTTATTGATGATACTATTCCTTCGTATTCTTCTCCAATTCTAGATTCCATATATTCTGCTTTTTTGATGTCTTCTGCTTCTCTTTCTACTTTTGTTGCTACTTTTTCTCTTTCTGATGATTGGTTCGCTCTTTCTTCTGCTTCTTTCATGTATTTTTCTATTATTTTTTCTTGTACATCATAATTAGCATTTAAATATATTGATATAATTCTGTGTATAAAAAGGTCTGGATATCTTCTTATTGGCGATGTGAAGTGACAGTAGTATTTGCTTGCAATTCCAAAGTGTCCTTTGTTTTCTGCTTCGTATCTGGCTACTTTTAATGTTCTTAATACTAAGTTGGATACTACTTTTTCTTCTTCTTTTCCTTTTATTTCTTCTAGTATTTTTGAAAATTCTTTTGGATATATATTGTCTTTATTTGCTTTGATTTTTAAACCAAAATTAAATAAAAACTTGTTTAATTCTTTGATTTTTTCTAAGTCTGGCTCTTCGTGCACACGATATATAAATGGTGCATCTAACCAGAAAAATTTTTCAGCTATTGTTTCATTTGCTGATAGCATAAATTGCTCTATTATTTCATTTGCAAATGTTGTTTCATATTTTGAAATATTTGTTACTTTTCCATCTATATCTAAATCTATTTTACTTTCTGGAATGTCTAAATTTAAATACCCTTGTTCCATTCTCTTGTCTTTTAAAATATGTGCTAACTCTTCCATTAATTTAAAATCTTGAATATATGGCTCATATTTTTTTACTATTTCTTTATCTGAATTATCTATAATTTTTTGTACATCTGTATAGCTCATTCTTTCTGTTACATTTATAATTGCTTTGTATACTTCAGAAGATACTACTTTTCCACTATTATCAATTTCCATAGTACAAGATAATGTAAATCTATCTTCTCCTGCATTTAAGCTACATATCCCATTTGATAATTCTCTTGGAAGCATTGGTATAACTCTTCCTAACATATAAATACTTGTACCTCTAATTAAAGCCTCTCTATCTAATAGGCTGTCCTCTTTAACATAGTAGCTAACATCTGCAATATGGACTTCTAACTTGTAATTACCATTTTCTAATTTCTCTACTCTAACTGCATCATCTAAATCTTTTGCGTCTTCACCATCTATTGTAAAAATAACCTTGTCCCTTAAATCTACTCTATTTGGAATATCCTTTTTGTCTACTTTGTTTCCACATCTTTTTGCTTCTTCTACTACTGGCTCTGGAAATACTGATGGTAAGCTATGCTCTTTTATTAGAGAAAGCATATCAACTCCAGCTTCATTCACATTTCCTAGCACTTCTATAATTTTACCTTCTGCCTTTTTCCCTTGCATAGGATATTTTGTTATTTTTACTAACACTTTGTGGTTACTTCTTGCTTTTCCCATATCCTTTTTTGATATATAAATGTCTGTTCCGAAGTTCTTATCATCTGGGACAACAAATCCAAATGTTTTACTATTTTGAAAAATTCCAACAACTGTATCTTTTTCATGCTTTAGAATTTTTACTATTTTCCCTTCTGCACTTTTTACTTTATTCTTCTCTTCAATAATCTCAACTAAAACTCTATCTCCATTTAAACTGTTTAGAGCATTTTCTTTCGTAATATAAATCTCATCTTCTTGACCTTCGATTTTTACAAATCCAAATCCTTTTTGATTTTTGCGATAAATTCCATTATAGTAAACTTTGTCTACTATTCTATATCTGTTTTTTCTATTTTTTTGAATTTTAAATTCTAGTTCTAATTCTCCTAAAATCTCTAAAAATTCATTATATTCATTTTTTGGTACCCTCATAATCATAGCAATTTCTTTTGCTTTCATTGGCACATAGTCTGTATCTTTCATTAATTCTAAAATCTTTTCTTTTTTCTCTTGCATTGTATAATTTCCTTTCTTTATATTGCCTATTATTTAAAAATAAACTCCTTCACGCTATTCGAGATAATTCTTACTGAACTGTATATAAGAACAACAGTGGCATGATTAAAGTTTTATGACCTTTTAGATTAGTTTTCATGCCACGCCCGTTGTTCGTCCGCGAAAATTTCATAGAAATTTTCTGTGGAATGTATTTTTGTTGTATAGGTAAAATCTTTGATTTTACCTATACAACAAAAAGAGCGTGTTTTCTTACTAAAAACCGCCCTTTATACTTCATTTTATGCCATATATAATATTCCTAAACTTATTGTTAATATAACAAATACTACTGATAATATAATTGTCCATCTTTTTTGTTTTCCTTCTTTAGTTCTACCTTTGTTTTTTTCGTAGAAGTTGTCTGTTGATGAACCTGTTATTGTTGAAGATAATCCTGCATCTTCTTTTGATTGAATTAGTGTTAGTATAACTAAAGCTAATATTACCATAAAGTAAGCTACTATTAATATCCATTTTACTATTTCCATTTATTATTTCCTCCTAACGGTTTTGCTCTTTTCTATTTTAGTATTCTAACATACATTTATTGAAAATGCAATATTTTTATGGCAATCGCTTAAAATTTAATTATGAAAGTAAATTGTAAAAGTAAAATATAGTTTAGATATAAGATACTAGAAATAAATG